>NZ_JBSFYR010000016.1:0-111073 GCF_053599875.1 Streptomyces sp. NPDC005151
CGGATTAGGCGTAGGAACCTCGATCTTCTCAAACTCGAAGCGCACCTGTCGTCGTATCAGCTACCGGACACCGCCACTACCTGCGGATTCGGGTCTGAGGCCAGGCCGTGTCCCTGCCGGTCATTCCGCATGTGCCCCGCGCGGCCACGTCCGACCCCTGTACGGGCGTGGCCGGGCGGGGTGGACCGTGGGCTCAGGAGGCCTGGCGCGCGTATACGTCCCTGGCGAAGAACTCCGCCAGGACCGGGGCCATCGCCTGGGGCGCCAGTTCGCGTGTCTGGCCCGTCAGGGTGCGGTGGCGGGCGCGCGGGAGTGCGTCCGTGAGGGCGCGGGTCGACAGCCGGGCCCGGGTGGGGCTGAAGCCGCCGCAGACCACCAGTGTGCGCGCCGTGACGGACGCGAACCGCTCGGCCGGAATCGTGCCGTCGCCGAGCAGCGCATCGTCGTACTCGAGTGTGTGTGCCGGCGACACCAGGCCGCGCCAGAGCGGTGCGCGCCGCATCCGGGCGATCATGTCGGCCGGGACGCCCGTCACGGACAGGAACAGCTCCACGGCCCCGCCGCGGTCCCCGGCGGACAGCAGCTGGTGCAGCCGGGCCGTGCAGCAGGCCTTGAACTGGAGACCTGAGGCCCCGGGGGTGTACGGCGGTTCGTACACCGCCAGCAGGTCGACGGGGAGCCCGGCGGCCTCGGCCTCCAGGGCCGGCGCCCCGCCGGCCCCCACGCCGAACACCGAGGCCCGGCCACCCACCGCCGCGACCAGTGCAGCCAGGTCCTCGATCTCGCGTCCCACCGCGTACGGCCCGCTGTCGCCGCTGGAGCCGCGGCCGCGCCTGTCGTACGTGACGACTTCGAAGCGCGGCGCGAGGAGGCGCGCCAGAGGGGCCTCGGTCGCCGCCGTGCTCAGTGCCCCGCCGACCAGAATCACCGGCGGTCCTTCGCCGCGGCGCCCGTACGCGATCGCGGTGCCGTCGCGGGAGAGAGTCCTGTCCATGTGCAGGTTGACTGCGATGGTGCGGAAAAGTCATCGCCGCGGCCGTGAATTTTTTGAGATTCTTCAAATCCACAGGTCGCAGCGGTGCTTGACGGTCAGTCGGAGACGGTTTCGGTGTCGTAGAAGCAGAAGTGGTCCTTGATCGCGGCGACTTCGGGCTTCGGGTCCGGATAGGCCCAGACGAGATCGGCCGCGTCCGGCAGCGACCAGTAGGAGGCATCTCCCTTGAACGGACAGTGGGTGTGGGTGTCCGACGCCGTCAGCAGTTCCGTACGGACGTCGGCCGGCGGCAGGTAGTAGCGCACCGGACAGCCCGTCTCGCGCAGTACGAGCGGACGGCGGCTCTCGGCGAGCAGCTGTCCGTCGCGCACCACGCGCACGTGCTCGGTGCCTGGCTCGACGGTGATGCGGTGTCCTGGAGTGGAAGTCATGTCAGGTGCAGCCGCTCCGTCCGCCGTTTTCTTCCCCGCCTCCGTGGAGTGTCAGTGGCGGCGCATACGGTGAATCCATGAACATCTGCGTCTTCCTCTCCGCCGCCGACCTCGACGGCCGCTACACCCAGCCCGCCCGTGAATTCGCCGAACTGCTCGGCCGGGGCGGACACACACTGGTCTGGGGAGGGTCGGAGAGCGGCCTGATGAAGGTAGTCGCCGACGGGGTGCAGGAATCGGGCGGACGACTGGTCGGGGTGTCGGTCGACTTCCTGGCCGCGAAGGCCCGTACCAACGCGGACGAGATGGTGATCGCGCGCGATCTCGCCGAGCGCAAGGCGCTGCTGCTGGAGAAGGCCGACGCGATCGTGATCATGGTGGGGGGTACCGGGACGCTCGACGAGGCGACCGAGATCCTGGAGCTGAAGAAGCACGGCAAGCACGACAAGCCGGTCGTCCTCCTGAACACGGCGGGCTTCTACGACGGGCTGCGCCAGCAGTTCCAGCGCATGGAGGACGAGGGCTTCCTGCCGATTCCGCTCGCCGATCTGGTGTTCTTCGCGAAGGACGCGGTCGGGGCCCTGGCGTACCTCGAGGAGTGGTCCGGGCTGCGGTAGGCAGGTGGGTGGATGCGACCATGGGGCCATGTCCACTCATCTCATCACCGGCGCCGGCTCCGGCATCGGCGCGGCTGTCGCACGCCGTCTTCTGGAGCGGGGCGACGAGCTCGTGCTGCTGGCCCGGGACGCGGGCCGCGCCAAGGAGCTCGCCGCGCTGTACCCCGGCGCCCGCACGCTCGTCGGCGACCTCGGCAACCCGGACCGGCTCTCCTGGGCGTTCGCCCAGCAGTCGCTGCCGGAGCGGCTCGACTCGCTGCTGCACATCGCGGGCGTCGTGGAGCTCGGCCGGGTCGGCGACCTCACGCCCAAGGCATGGCACGTCCAGCTCAACGCCAACCTGGTCGCCCCCGCCGAGCTGACCCGGCTCTTCCTGCCGCAGCTGCGGGTCGCCCAGGGCCATGTCGTCTTCGTGAACTCGGGCGCCGGGCTCAGCGCGCACGCGGAGTGGAGTGCGTACGCCGCGAGCAAGCACGGCCTGAAGGCGCTCGCCGACTCGCTGCGCCACGAGGAGCACGAGAACGGGGTACGGGTGACGTCCGTCTACCCCGGGCGCACCGCCGGCCCCATGCAGGCCAAGGTCCACCGGCAGGAGGGAAAGGAGTACGACGCCTCCCGGTTCATCGACCCGGAGTCCGTGGCCACCACGCTGTTGATGGCGCTCGATCTGCCGCGGGACGCCGAGGTCAACGACCTGACAGTCCGCCCGGGGCACTGACCGGGACCGGGCCGGGACCAGGATCGCGGCCGGGCCGGGACCTGGGCAGGGACCGGCGCAAGCGCTGTGCCGGGCCCGCCCCGCGACGGGCCCGGCGACCCGGACCGTAGGCTTCCTGCGTGAGCGAGAAAAGCAAGTTCAGCGGGTGCCGCGCCACCGGGATCGGGTCGATGCCCGGAGGAGACGCGCGGGAGGCGGCGAAGACCGTCACCGGGTCCTTCGGGGACGGCGAGGGGCTGCCGTATCTGCCGGAACTGCCCGCACGCGGGCCCGGCGCGGACATGATCGGGCGGACCATCGGGCTGCTCGTCGACATGTACGGCCACGTCGAGCCGAGTGGCTGGCGGATCAGTGACCGGCCTGGCCGCGAAACCCGCCGGGCCCGCTCCTGGCTCGGCGAGGACCTCGACGCCCTGGAGGAGTTCACCCAGGGGTACGAGGGACCGCTCAAGGTCCAGGCCGTCGGCCCCTGGACGCTGGCTGCCGCGCTGGAGCGCCGGGGCGGCGAGGCAGCGCTCGGCGACCCGGGCGCCTGCCGCGATCTGGCGGGCTCCCTGACGGAGGGGCTGCGGAACCACCTCGCCGACGTACGGCGCAGGGTGCCCGGCGCGCAGGTGATCCTGCAGCTCGACGAGCCGTCCCTGACCGGTGTGCTCCGCGGACAGATCCGGACGGCGAGCGGATACCGCACCTACCGGGCCGTGGACCGGCAGGTGGTGGAGGGCACGCTCCGCGATGTGCTGGCGGCGAACGGGGACGGCGCCACGGTCGTCCACACCTGTGCGCCCGACGTGCCGTTCGCGCTCCTCCGTCGCGCCGGGGCCGACGGTATTTCGTTCGACTTCTCCTTGCTCACCGAGCGTGAGGAGGAGGCGATCGGGGAAGCGGTCGAGGGCGGGACCCAGCTCTTCCTCGGTGTGGTGCCCGGCGCCGATCCGGCTTCGGACGCATTGTCGGACCCGGGCGGTAGCGTCATGGGTGTCAGGACGCTGTGGCGCAGGCTGGGGCTGAATCCGGGGACTCTCGCCGAGTCGTTGGTCATCACCCCGTCGTGCGGCCTCGCGGGCGCGTCGCCCGCGTACGCGCGCGCCGCGCTCGCCCATTGCGCCCGGGCCGCGAGATCGCTCGCAGACAACCCTGAGTAACGGGTATCGGGTAACGGGAGGACGAGACGATGGCCGGCGGACAGCAGTCGGAAGTGCCCGCGGAGGTACAGGGGCGGCATGCGCTCCTCGCCGAGCAGATCGAGGAGCACCGCTTCCGCTACTACGTGAACGACCAGCCGGTCGTCAGTGACGCCGAGTTCGACCGGCTGATGCGCTCGCTGCAGGAGCTGGAGGACGAGTATCCGCAGCTGCGTACGCCCGAGTCGCCGACCCAGAAGGTCGCGGGGCCGTACCGGACGGAGTTCACCTCGGTCGAGCACCGCGAGCGGATGCTCTCCCTGGACAACGCCTTCGACGACGAGGGGCTGGCGGTCTGGGCCGAGCGCGTCGCCAAGGACGTCGGCACGACCGACTACCACTTCCTGTGCGAGCTCAAGGTGGACGGCCTCGCGGTCAACCTCACCTATGAACGGGGGGTGCTGACCCGCGCGGCGACCCGCGGCGACGGCCGCACCGGAGAGGACATCACCCCCAATGTCCGTACGATCGCCGAGATCCCGCACCGGCTGAAGGGCGACCGGATCCCGGAGCTGGTCGAGATCCGCGGTGAGGTCTTTTTCCCGATGGAGGCCTTCGAGGCGCTGAACGCCCGGCTGGTGGCGGCCGACGACAAGCCGTTCGCCAACCCGCGCAACGCGGCGGCGGGTTCGCTGCGCCAGAAGGACCCGAAGGTCACCGCGGGCCGCCCGCTGCACATGGTGGTGCACGGCATCGGTGCCCGTGAGGGCTTCGTGATCGACCGTCTCTCGCACGCCTACGAGCTGTTGCACGAGTGGGGCCTGCCCACTGCCGGACACAACAAGGTCGTCGACTCCCTCGACGGTGTACGGGAGTTCATCGCGTACTTCGGCGAGAACCGGCACTCCGTGGAGCACGAGATCGACGGCGTCGTCGTCAAGGTCGACGAGATCGCACTCCAGGGCCGGCTGGGCTCCACCTCGCGCGCCCCGCGCTGGGCGATCGCCTGGAAGTACCCGCCGGAGGAGGTGAACACCAAGCTGGTGAACATCCGGGTCGGCGTCGGACGCACCGGCCGGGTCACTCCGTACGCGCAGGTCGAGCCGGTCGAGGTGGCGGGCTCCGAGGTCGAGTTCGCCACGCTGCACAACCAGAACGTGGTGAAGGAGAAGGGTGTCCTCATCGGCGACACGGTGGTGATCCGCAAGGCGGGCGATGTGATCCCGGAGATCCTCGGCCCGGTCGTCGATCTGCGGGACGGCACCGAGCGGGCGTTCGTGATGCCGGCCCACTGCCCCGAGTGCGGGACGGAGCTGCGGCCCATGAAGGAGGCTGACATCGACGTCCGCTGTCCCAACGCGCGCTCCTGCCCGGCCCAGTTGCGGGAGCGCGTCGCCTACCTCGCGAGCCGCAAGTGCCTGGACATCGATCACTTCGGCTACGTTGCCGCGGCCGCTCTGACCAGGCCGCTGGAGCCCGTGGAACCGCCGATGAGCGACGAGGGCGATCTCTTCGGACTGACCATCGAGCAGCTGCTGCCGATCCGGGCCTATGTCCTCGACATGGACAGCGGACTGCCCAAGCGCGACCCGAGGACCGGCGAGGAGAAGACCGCCCTGGTCTTCGCCAATCAGTACGGCGAGCCGAAGAAGAACGCCGTGGCGATGCTGGAATCCGTCGCCGCCGCCAAGGAGGCTCCCCTGGCCCGGATTCTCACCGGGCTGTCGATCCGTCATGTGGGTCCGGTCGCGGCCGCGGAGCTGGCCCGTCAGTTCCGTTCGATGGAACGCATCGAGGCGGCCACCGAGCAGGAGCTGGCCGACGCCGACGGGGTCGGACCCATCATCGCCGCCTCGGTCACCCAGTGGTTCGCGGAGGACTGGCACCGCGAGATCCTGCGCAAGTGGCGGGAGACCGGGGTCCGGATGGCGGACGAGGGCGCGGGCGAGGACGAGGGGCCCCGGCCGCTCGAAGGCCTCACCGTCGTCGTCACCGGCACGCTGGCCGACCACACCAGGGACGGTGCGAAAGAGGCTCTGCAGAGCCGGGGAGCCAAGGTCACCGGTTCCGTTTCGAAGAAGACCTCCTTCGTCGTGGTCGGCGACAACCCGGGCTCGAAATACGACAAGGCCATGCAGCTGAAGGTTCCGGTTCTGGACGGGGCGGGCTTCACCGTGCTGCTCGAAGAGGGGCCGGAAGCGGCGCGCGCGGCGGCTGTACCTGTCGCCGGACCGGTTGAGGAGTAGCGGGCCGCGGTGGCGCCGGACGGGGTTCGGGACGGGGCCGGACGCGGTACGGAACGGGCCCGTCGGGGCAAGAGGCGCGGTCAGGACGTCCGGGTTCACCCGTTCGGCGCACAACCGACGCTGACGGATAGTCGGATTGCATTCGGGCAAGAGCTGTAGACCGCTGCCCGTAGGGGGTTTCGCGGCCTACTGTTGAGACGTGCGCCTGCCGTGCCCCGGCTGCACGACCGCCGTGGGGCCGGGGTGGCATGGGAGCGGGACAACAGGTGACATCGGCACCGCCGGCTGTGAGAGGGACGGAATGAAACCGACCGAGAGCGCCGCACCGGTGTCGCAGCTGCAAGGTTTCCTCGGCCTCACCCCCAAAGTGGGTGCCGTCGTCATGGCGATTGCCACTGTCCAGCTCGCGACGGGTTTCTACCGGAGCGTGAGCGACGGGCACGCGCTCTTCCCGGACGGGGCGGCCGGCTGGTCGCTCGCCGTCCTCACCGGAATCATCGTCGGCCATCTGGTGGCCCTCGGGCGCGACCGCTGGTGGGGCGGGACCGGATCCGGCGCCGCCCTCACCCTGGCCGTCCTGCTGCTCTACGGCTGGGTGCCCGCCGGACTCGTCAGCATGGTCGTCGTCGTCCTCGTCGGCGTGGCACGAAGACACCGCTGGTCGCAGGGGCTGCTGCACGGGGCGGTGGACATCCTGGGGATAGGGGCGGCGGCGCTGGTCCTCGCCGCGTTCGGTGCGGTGCAGACCGTCGAGTCGCCCTGGCAGCCACTCGACTGGGGCATCGACGCAGTCCCGGAAGTCCTTCTCGCCGCCGCCACCTATCTTCTCGTCACCCGGGTCCTCCTGTGGTATGCGCGGGCAACCCAGGGCGGCGGGCTGCCGACCGTCGCGCGCACGGCCCTGCTGCGGCAGGGACTCGTCGCGGTCGCCCTGCTCGGCATCGCCCCGCTGATCTGTGTCGTCGCGATGACCATCCCCGTCCTGCTGCCGCTCTTCGCGGTCCCGCTGATCGCCCTGGACTCCACCCTCTGGATCGCCCGGGCCAGAGCCGAGGAGCAGCTGCGGGACCCGCTGACCGGACTGCCCAACCGGCAGTGGATGCTGGAACGCACCTGGACGGCCCTGGAGGACGCCGAGAGCATCGGCGCCAGATCCGCCCTCGTCCTGATCGACCTCGACCGGTTCCGGGCCGTCAACGACACCCTCGGTCATCTGGCGGGGGACCGGCTGCTGCTGCAGATAGCGGAACGGCTCCGACTGGCCCTGCCGCGCGGAGCGGAGGCCGCGCGGCTCGGCGGCGACGAGTTCGCCGTACTGCTCCCGACCGCGGACTCCACCACCAGCGCCCAGCGCGTCGCCCGCCATCTGGTCGCCGAGCTCTCCTCACCGCTGGACCTCGACGGACTCACCCTGGTGCTGGAGGCCAGTGCCGGTGTCGCCGTCTACCCCGAGCACGCACTGGACGCCGAAGGGCTGCTCAGGCGCGCCGATGTGGCGATGTACCAGGCCAAGCGGGACCGTACGGGTGTCGAGGTGTACGAGTCGAAGCGGGACAGCAACACCCCGGACCGGCTCGGTCTCCTCGGTGACCTGCGGCGCGCCCTGGACGCCGGCGAGGTGGAGCTCCACTACCAGCCGAAGGTCCGCTTCGACGGGCAGGTGGCCGGACTCGAGGCGCTGGTGCGCTGGGTGCATCCGGAGCGCGGGCGGGTCCCTCCGGACGAGTTCATCGCCATCGCCGAGTCGTCGGGTCTGATGCCCCATCTCACCGAGTACGTGCTGGAGACGGCGCTGGCGCAGGTCGCCCGGTGGCGGGCACAGGGGCTGTTCGTCCCCGTTGCGGTCAACGTCTCCCCGCGCGACGTCCACACCCCCGGCTTCGCGGGCGGCGTCGCGGCCCGGCTCGCCCGGCACGGCGTCCCTCCCGGCTCCCTGCAGCTGGAAATCACGGAACACGTGCTGCTCGAGGACCCGCAGCGCGCCGCGGACACGCTGGCCGGGCTGACCGGGCACGGCGTGAAGATGTCGCTCGACGACTTCGGTACGGGGTACTCCTCGCTGGTCCACCTGCGCCGGCTGCCGGTCAGCGAGCTGAAGATCGACCGGTCGTTCGTGGCCCGGCTGGCTGTCGACCACGAGGACGCGGAGATCGTCCGCTGCACGATCGACCTGGCCCACTCGCTGGGCCTGCTGGTCGTCGCCGAGGGCGTCGAGGACGACGAGACGTGGGAGCGGCTGCGGGACCTGCACTGCGACGCGGTGCAGGGGTGGCTGGTGGCTGCCGCGATGCCGCCGCAGGAGACGACGGCCTGGCTGAGGGCGCGCGGCGAGCACGGGTGGCGTCGGCCGGCCGAGCTGGAAGCGGCGGCTGCGGCCGCGGCCGCGGCGGCGGGGGCGGCCGAGCTGGAGCCGCGGTCCCCCGGGCGAGGGATTCCCTCGCGTCCGGCGACGACGTGAGCGGGCGGGCCGGCCGGTAGGGAAGAGAGCCCGGGACGCGCGAGTCGCGTCCTGTCCTCGATCTCCCCCACGGCATCGAAGACGCCTCACACACGGGGGCCTTCTCGAAGGGCCCGACCGGCCCCGATACGCGCAGAACGAGCGGAGTGTTCCATGGGTGGCGGTCCCTCCCATGGCGGACCCCATAGGATTGGGGCCAAAACCACAACACTCACCCCTGAGGATCGCTGCATGCCTGGCATCACGCGCGAGGAGGTCGTCCACCTCGCCCGGCTGGCGCGTCTGGAGCTGAAGGGCGAAGAGCTCGATCACTTCGCCGGTCAGCTCGACGACATCATCGGCGCGGTCGCCCGCGTCTCCGAGGTCGCCGACCAAGACGTACCGCCAACCTCCCACCCGCTGCCGCTGACCAATGTCATGCGCGCGGACGAGGTCCGTCCGTCGCTCACCCCCGAGCAGGCGCTCTCCGGCGCCCCGGCCCAGGAGCAGCAGCGTTTCAAGGTGCCGCAGATCCTGGGGGAGGACTAAAAGTCATGACGGACAACAGCTCCATCATCAAGCTCACCGCTGCCGAGATCGCCGCGAAGATCGCCTCCGGTGAGCTCACGGCCGTCGAGGTCACCGAGGCGCACCTGGCCCGGATCGACGCGGTCGACGAGAAGGTCCACGCCTTCCTGCACATCGACCGTGAGGGCGCGCTCGCGCAGGCCCGCGCCGTCGACGCGAAGAAGGCGGCGGGCGAGAAGCTCGGCCCGCTGGCCGGCGTCCCGCTCGCGCTCAAGGACATCTTCACCACGAAGGACATGCCGACCACCGTCGGCTCGAAGATCCTCGAGGGCTGGGTCCCGCCGTACGACGCGACCCTGACCAAGAAGCTGAAGGCGGCCGACGTCGTCATCCTCGGCAAGACCAACATGGACGAGTTCGCCATGGGGTCCTCCACCGAGAACAGCGCCTTCGGCCCGACCGGCAACCCGTGGGACCTCACCCGCGTCCCGGGCGGCTCCGGCGGTGGCTCCTCGGCCGCCCTGGCGTCGTACGAGGCCCCCCTCGCCATCGGCACGGACACCGGCGGTTCCATCCGCCAGCCCGCCGCTGTCACCGGCACCGTCGGCGTCAAGCCCACCTACGGCGGCGTCTCCCGCTACGGCATGGTCGCCTTCTCGTCCTCCCTCGACCAGGGCGGCCCCTGCGCCCGCACGGTCCTGGACGCGGCCCTCCTGCACGAGGTGATCGCCGGACACGACCCGCTGGACTCGACGTCCATCGACGCCCCGGTCCCGCCCGTCGTCGAGGCCGCCCGCAACGGCAGCGTCGACGGCATGCGCATCGGTGTCGTCAAGCAGTTCTCCGGCGAGGGCTACCAGGCCGGTGTCGTCCAGCGCTTCAACGAGTCGGTCGAGCTGCTGAAGTCGCTCGGCGCCACGATCGTCGAGCTGGACTGCCCGTCCTTCGACCTGGGTCTGTCGGCGTACTACCTGATCGCGCCGTCCGAGTGCTCGTCCAACCTGGCCCGCTTCGACGCCATGCGCTACGGCCTGCGGATCGGCGACGACGGCACGAAGTCCGCCGAGGAGGTCACCGCGCTCACCCGCGAGGCCGGCTTCGGCGACGAGGTCAAGCGCCGCGTCATCCTCGGGACATACGCACTCAGCTCCGGCTACTACGACGCGTACTACGGCTCGGCGCAGAAGGTCCGCACGCTCATCACGCGGGACTTCGAGAAGGCCTTCGAGCAGGTGGACGTCATCGTCTCCCCGACGACGCCGACCACCGCCTTCCCGATCGGCGAGCGTACCGACGACCCGATGGCGATGTACCTGGCCGACCTGTGCACCATTCCGACCAACCTGGCCGGCAACTCCGCCATGTCGCTGCCCTGCGGTCTGGCACCGGAGGACGGTCTGCCGGTCGGTCTGCAGATCATCGCCCCCGCCATGAAGGACGACCGGCTGTACAAGGTCGGGGCCGCAGTCGAGGCCGCCTTCGTGGAAAAGTGGGGGCACCCGCTGCTGGAGGAGGCTCCGTCACTGTGAGCGCACTGACCAAGGCCAAGGGCTTCAAGAAGTCCAAGACCGGTACGTACCTGTCCATCGGCACCACCGCCTTCGGCGCGATCGGCGTGCTCAAGCAGGCCAAGAAGGCACGCTTTGAACACGACACGCTCCGGCTGGTCGACGCCGTCGTCTCCGCTGCCGCCATCGCCACCGGCATCGCTCTGCTCTACCGAGAGCTGAAGCGCCTGGGCGACGACGACGTACTGCTGGGTTGAGAGGGAAAGTTTCACCGTGACTGTCACTGACCTGGTGCCGTACGAGGACGCCCTCGCGACGTACGACCCCGTCATGGGCCTTGAGGTCCATGTCGAGCTCGGCACCAAGACCAAGATGTTCTGCGGCTGCTCCACCGAGCTGGGGGCGGAGCCGAACTCGCAGACGTGCCCGACCTGCCTCGGCATGCCCGGCTCGCTCCCGGTCGTCAACGCGATCGGCGTCGAGTCCGCCATCAAGATCGGCCTCGCGCTCAACTGCGAGATCGCCGAGTGGTGCCGCTTCGCCCGGAAGAACTACTTCTATCCGGACATGCCGAAGAATTTCCAGACCTCGCAGTACGACGAGCCGATCGCCTTCGACGGCTATCTGGACGTCCAGCTGGAGGACGGCGAGATCTTCCGGGTGCAGATCGAGCGCGCCCACATGGAGGAGGACACCGGCAAGTCGCTGCACGTCGGCGGCGCCACCGGCCGTATCCACGGCGCGTCCCACTCGCTGCTGGACTACAACCGTGCGGGCATTCCGCTCATCGAGATCGTCACCAAGCCGATCGAGGGAGCGGGTGCGCGTGCACCCGAGGTCGCCAAGGCGTACGTTGCCGAGCTGCGCGAGCTCATCAAGGCGCTCGGCGTGTCCGAGGCCCGCATGGAGCAGGGCCAGATGCGCTGCGACGTGAACCTGTCACTGCGCCCCAATGGCACCGAGACGCTCGGTACGCGCTCCGAGACGAAGAACGTGAACTCGCTGCGTTCCGTCGAGCGTGCCGCCCGTTACGAGATCCAGCGCCACGCCGCGGTGCTGAACTCCGGCGCCAAGGTCGTGCAGGAGACCCGGCACTTCCACGAGGAGGACGGCTCCACCACGGCCGGCCGCATCAAGGACAACGCCGAGGACTACCGCTACTTCCCGGAGCCGGACCTGGTGCCCGTCGCTCCGGCCCGCGACTGGGTCGAGGAGCTGCGCAAGGGACTTCCCGAGCTGCCGCGCGTACGCCGCAACCGGCTGCGCGAGGAGTGGGGCATCTCCGAGTTCGACATGCAGTCGATCCTCAACGCGGGCGCGGTCGACCTGATCGTCGCCACGACCGAGGCGGGCGCCCCGTCGGACCAGGCCCGCAAGTGGTGGATGGGCGAGCTGGCCCGTCACTCCAACGAGACCGGCACCGCCCTGGACGAGCTGGCGATCACCCCGGCGCAGGTCGCCCGGGTGACCGAGCTCGTCGCCTCCGGCGACCTCAACGACAAGCTGGCTCGCCAGGTCATCGAGGGTGTCCTCGCGGGCGAGGGCGACCCGGACACCGTCGTCGAAAAGCGCGGCCTGAAGGTCGTCTCGGACGAGGGTGCGCTGGGCACGGCCGTCGACGAGGCCATTGCCGCCAACGCGGCCATCGCGGACAAGATCCGCGGCGGCAAGGTCGCGGCGGCGGGCGCGCTCGTCGGCGCGGTCATGAAGGCCACCCGCGGCCAGGCGGACGCGGCCCGTGTCCGGGAGCTGATCCTGGAGAAGCTCGGCGTCGAAGGCTGAGCCCTGCCTGCCGCTGCATGCGGATGAGGGGCGGTGCACCCGTTGACCGGGTGCACCGCCCCTTCCGGTTCTTCCCGCGCCCGGAGAAGGTCCGCTGAACACCGTCACCGCCGAAATCGTCTCCGTCGCGCTGTTCCTCGCGGTGCCGGCGTTCGCCGCCGTACGCCCCGGAGAGCTGCCCGAGGCGACCATTGCCGTACCCGCGGCCCTGCTGGTCGTCGTCATCGGCGCCGTGCCGTTCGCCGACGCCCGGGCTCAGATCGGCGGCCTGCGGGTTGGACTTTCCCCGGCGACCTCTTGGACGTTCACCGCCGGGCCGTGCTGCGGCCTTTCCGCAGCCACCTGCCTTCATTAGCTTCCCCGCTGTACGACCGGACTCGGGAGGCTCAACTTGACCACGGAAATTTCACGGCGACGGCTCTTCGCACTGGGTGGCGGCGCGCTCGGCGTCGCGGCGGCCGGTTCGCTGCTGCCGCCGTCGCTGCAGGCCGCGATGGCCGCACAGCCTTCGCCTGCGGCGGGGTCCGGCGGCGGGCTCGGGGACATCAGGCACGTGGTGATCCTGATGCAGGAGAACCGTTCCTTCGACCACTACTTCGGGACCCTGCGCGGCGTACGCGGGTTCGGCGACCGCAACGCGATCGAGCTGCCCTCAGGGAAGCCGGTCTTCGAGCAGCCGGGCGCGGCCGGCACCTCCGTGCTGCCCTTCCCGGTCCGGGACGCCGCCGCGACGCAGAAGAAGGACCTCCAGTACATCGGCGCCCTCGACCACTCCTGGAGCGGCGGCGGCAAGGCATGGGCCGGCGGCTGGATGAACGGCTGGGTGACCGCGAAGACGGCCGCCACCATGGCGTACTACGACCGCCGCGACATCCCGCTGCACTACGAACTGGCCGACACCTTCACCGTCTGCGACGCCTACCACTCGTCCATCCACACCTCCACCAGCCCCAACCGCAACCACCTGTGGAGCGGGAAGACGGGCTTCGAGGCGAACGGCAAGCGGGCGGTCGGCAACGACGCGTACAACGAGGGCACCCATCCGGGGTACGGCTGGTCCACGTACGCGGAACGGCTGGAGGAGGCCGGGCACAGCTGGAAGACGTACACCGAGTGGGAGAACTTCACCGACAACCAGATCGAGTTCTTCGCCACCTTCAAGGCGATCGCCCGCAAGGCGCTGGCGAAGACCGGCGGCCACACCTACATGGAGTCCTTCTACGCGGCCGTCCGCGACACGGACGACGCGGCGGAGCGGGCCAGGCTGCTCGGTCTGCTGGAGGACGGTGTCGCCACGCTGACGGACACGGAACGCAGCCTGTTCGAGCGGGCGTTGCGCCGGGTCGAGACCGGCACGCTGGCCGATGCGTTCGCCGCGGACGTGGCGGCGGGCACGCTGCCCGAGGTCTCCTACCTGGTGCCGTCGGCGGTCGACTCGGAGCACCCGAGCGTTTCCTCCCCGATCCACAGCGCGACGATCGTCTACAAGGTCCTGGACGCGCTGGGCAAGCACCCCGATGTGTGGCGGCACACCGCCGTCATCATCAACTACGACGAGAACGACGGCTTCTTCGACCACGTCCCGCCGCCCGTCGCACCGCCCGAGGTGACCGAGGAGCAGTGGGACTCCAAGCCCACCGGCCTCGGCGTACGGGTGCCGCTGCTTGTCGTGTCGCCGTGGACCGTGGGCGGCTACGTCTGCTCCGAGGTCTTCGACCACACCTCGGTGATCCGCTTCCTGGAGCAGTGGACGGGTGTGAAGGAGCCGAACATCAGTGACTGGCGGCGCACCGTCACCGGCGATCTGACCTCCGCGTTCGACTTCACGCGCCGGCTGCGCAGGCCCGAGGTCGAGCAGCCTGGCGCCATTCCGCCGTTCAGCGGACGCTGGCAGCCGAAGCCGCCGGCCGTCCAGCAGATGCCGGTACAGGAGCCCGGTGTCCGGCCCGCCCGCCCGCTGCCGTACCAGCCGGACGCCCAGTCGACCGTGGCGAACGGGGCAGTGCGGGTGGGCCTCAGCAACACGGGCCGTTCGTCGGCACACTTCGCGCTGTACCCGTACGCGGGCGAGTTTCCCGTACCGCAGCACCAGGATGTACGGGGCACGGCGCAATGGACGGTCCCCCTCACCGGTGACGCGTACCGGTTCACGGTGACCGGGCCGAACGGCTTCCGGCGCGAGTTCGAGGGACCTGCCGCCGGCGGACCCGAGGTCGCCACCTGGATCGATGCCCACGGGCGCGATCTGCACGTCACCCTGCGCAACACGGGGCAGCGGACGCTCACCTTCACCGTCCGGCCGCTGGGGTACGTCGACGAGGCGGACCTGCGCGACTGGACCCGGACCATCAAGGTCAAGCCCGGCCGGAGCCGTACGGTCGTCCACTCGGCCGCCGACGCGCACGGCTGGTACGACCTGTCCGTCACCGTCGACGGGGACGACGTGTTCCGCCGCCGGCTGATGGGGCACATCGAGAACGGCCGGGCGAGCGTCTCCGGCTGACCGCCGGACACCGCCGCGAGGTGCGTGCCCCAGCCCCGTGACGCCGCCCCCCAATTGCCGGTCGGTCTGAACCGATCGAGAACTGGTCCGGCGTCACGACGGGGTCCACCCCGGACGAGGCGGACCCCGTCGTCCTGGAGTGCGCCCGCCTGCTCGCCGCCGAACCGGGCGGCGAGCAGACCGTCCCGCTGACCTTCGCCCTGGTGGGCATGGCGCCGTACATCGTCGGGCGGCAGGGCACCCCGGTCGGGCGGGCCGCCGTCGACGCGCTCCCCGCCGACGCAGCAGGCGTCGAGTGCGCGCACCCGGACGGCCATGTGCCCAGCAGTGAGCGCAGCGCCGACCGCGCCGCTCACCTGGCCCACCTCTACGCCCCCGGCATCTGCCCCGCCCCCGAGAACGACGGCGGCTTCGGCAGCGAGCCGCGCACCTGTCCCGTCCGTCTTGCGGAGGCCGTGGCGAAGGGCATCGCCGAGATCGAGGAGCAGTACGAGGACGAGCTGCAGGCGGAGGAGGAAGCGGGGGAGGAGCCGCAGCAGGAATCCATGGAGGCGTCGGAGGGCGGCGCGCGGTCAGTAACCGACGGTGCGTGCAGGGGAAATATCAGTCCCTGTGAGCATCGCCACGAAACGGGCAAAGGATCACTGACGGCTGCCAGAGTGACGATTCTCAGGTCATGTGTTCTTTTGAGGGCCATTCATCAGATCTCCCGAAAAAGATCCACAAATCACCAGGGAGCATGTCCGTTGGCTGCCATCGCCCGCTGGTGCATCAGGCACCGTCTCCTCGCCGTCCTCATCTGGCTGCTCGCCCTCGGCGGCGCGGCCACCGCGGCGGGGTTCGCGGGGTCCGCCTACTCCAACAACTACGAGGTGCCCGGCACCGAGTCCGGGCGGGCGACCGAACTGCTCAAGAGCGGATTCACGGACCTCGGCGGTGACACCGACACCGTCGTCTGGCACACCACCGACTCCACCGTCCGGGCCGCCGACGTCCGGCAGACGATGACCCGGACCCTCCACGCGATCGAGCGATTGCCCGGCGTCGGCGGCGTCACCGGACCCTACGGGGCCTCCGGCGCGGGGCAGATCAGCGCGGACGGGCACACCGCCTACGCCACGATCACCTTCGACCAGCGGGCCGACGACATCCCGGTGCAGCAGGCCCGGTCCGTCGTCGACACCGCGAAGGCGGCCGGCGGGGACGGACTCCAGGTGGAGCTGGGCGGCTCCGCCGTCGCCCTCACCGAGGCACCGTCCGCCCACCTCAGCGAGGCCATCGGCGTGGTCGTCGCCGCGGTCGTCCTCTTCCTCGCCTTCGGCTCGCTCGCCGCCAGCCTGCTGCCCATCGCCACCGCCCTCGTCTCGGTCGGAACGGCGTACGCGGGCATCGTGCTGCTCGGGCACCTGATGACCGTCGCCGACTTCGCTCCCATGCTCGGCATGCTGATAGGGCTCGGCGTCGGCATCGACTACGCGCTGTTCATCGTCACCCGGCACCGCAGCGGACTGCGGCGCGGCATGACGGTCGCCGAGGCGGCGCAGAACGCCGTCGCGACGACCGGGCGCGCCGTCGTCTTCGCCGGGGCCACCGTCTGCATCGCCCTGCTCGGCATGCTCATCCTGCGGCTCGGGTTCCTCAACGGCGTCGCGATCGCCGCCTCGCTCACCGTGGTGCTGACCGTGGCCGCCTCGGTGACCCTGCTGCCCGCGCTGCTCTCCTTCATCGGGATGCGGGCGCTGAACCGGCGCGAGCGCAAGCAGCTCGCCGAGCACGGACCACAGCCCGAGCTGCCCACCGGTTTCGCCGCGCGCTGGTCGGCGTTTGTCGAACGCCACCCCAAACTGCTCGGCGCGGTCGCCGCCGTGGTGATGCTCGTCCTCGCACTGCCCACGTTCGCGCTCCATCTCGGCAGCTCCGACCAGGGCAACAACGCCGCGTCGTCCACCACCCGGCAGGCGTACGACCTCCTGGCCGATGGATTCGGGCCCGGCGTCAACGGCCCGCTGACCATCGCCGCGCAGCTCGACGGGGCCGACGACCGGCTCGCGATGGACGGTCTCCCCGCCACACTCCGGGCCACCGACGGTGTCGCTTCGGTCAGCCCCGTCACGTACAACAACGGCGGCGACGCGGCGTTCGTCACCGTCGTCCCGGACTCGTCGCCGCAGTCGCGGGAGACCAGCGCACTCGTCGACCGGCTGCGCACGGACGTCCTGCCGCACACCGAGGAGAACACCTCGCTGCACGCGTACGTGGGCGGTGTGACGGCCGGCTACGACGACTTCGCCCAGATCATCATCGGCAAACTCCCGCTCTTCGTCGGCGCGGTCATCGGGCTCGGCTGCCTGCTCCTGCTGCTGGCGTTCCGGTCGATCGGCATCCCGCTGAAGGCGGCCGTGATGAACGTGGCCGCCGTCGCCTCCTCCTTCGGCGTCGTTGTCGCGATCTTCCAGTGGGGATGGGGGAGCGAACTGCTGGGGCTGGGCAGCGCCGGGCCCATCGAACCCTTCCTCCCGGTCATCATGGTCTCCGTGCTGTTCGGTCTCTCCATGGACTACCAGGTGTTCCTCGTCGGCCGGATGTACGAGGAGTGGCTGGAGACCGGCGACAACCGGCGGGCGGTCCGGGTCGGCCTCGCCGAGACCAGCCGGGTGATCAACTCCGCCGCGGTGATCATGATCTCCGTCTTCCTCGCCTTCGTCCTCAGCGGAGACCGGGTCATCGCGATGTTCGGCATCGCACTCGCCGCCGCGGTCGCCCTGGACGCCTTCGTCCTGCGAACCCTGCTGGTTCCCGCCCTGATGCACATGCTGGGCGGCGCCAACTGGTGGCTGCCGCGCCGGCTGGACCGATGGCTGCCGCGCATCAGCATCGAGCCGCCCGACTGCCGGGCCCCGTATGCGAAAATTCTTTCGGCGCGCAGCAGCGAGGACGACGAACCGGCCGCGCAGCGCGTCCGCTGACAAGGCAGTTGGAGGAGCACGATGTTCGCGGTATCCCTGGGTGACGACGGTGCGGAACTGCGCCCGCTGGAGGTCTGGCAGGCGGAGGAGTTTCTCGCGCACATCGACCGGGCCCGCGAGCTCGTCGACCCGTGGATCCCGTTCGCGGCCTTCGCCACCGATCTCGAATCGGCGCGCGCCCTGCTGCAGCGGTACGCCGACAAGCAGGCGGCCGACACGGGCCGGCTGTACGGCATCTGGCTGGACGGCATGCTCGTCGGCGGCGTCCTCTTCCGGATCTTCGACACCGAGTCGGGGAACTGTGAGGTCGGCTGCTGGCTGGAGTCCGCGGGAGAGGGGCGCGGTCTGGTGACCCGGGCGGTGCGAAAGCTGATCGACTGGGCGGTCGAGGAGCGCGGGATGCACCGCGTGGAGTGGGTGGCGTCCTCCGCCAACACCCGCAGTGTCGCGGTCGCGAAGCGGCTCGGCATGACGCGCGACGGGGTGCTCCGCGAGAGCTACCCGTACCGGGGGACGCGGCACGACTCGGAGATCTGGTCCGTGCTGGCACCCGAGTGGCGCGCTCAGCGGGGCTGAGAAGGGACTGCTGCCCGGGACGGGTCCGCTCCGGACCGGCCGTGGACGTTAAGAGGGTTCTCATCCAGGCCGCCTAGCGTGCGGCGCATGAACCCCACGACGTCCAAGACCACCGAAGCCCCTACCGCCGAGGCGCCCGAAGCCACGGATGCGTCACCCGCGACCCTTGTGAAGGGCGCGTCGGGTGCGTCAGATGTGTCCGACGAGGTGGAGGGCGAAGCCGAGGGCGGGCGGGCGCCGGGCGACGCCGACGGTCTCGGGTACGGGAACAGTGCTGATGCCGATGCGGACCTCGACTTCGATCCGAAGGAAGACGACGTCGACCGGGCGCCGTCCGGGCTCGGCGCGGCCGCCGCGGCCGTCGTCGCCACCGGCCTCGGCGTCGTCGGTCTCACCGGGGCATGGTCCGGCCGGGTCGCCGCCGAGAGGGAGACCCTGCTGGGCCAGATGAAGACCGCCTCCGGTGGCTCCGTGGCCCAGCAGATATCCGAGATCTACGGCGACGCCTGGCACGCCACCGCCCTCGTCAACGGCCTCTTCGCGCTCCTCGCCCTGCTGGTCGGCGTCTTCGCCCTGGTCCGTCCGGCCTTCGGCGCACCCGCCAGGGACCCGCAGCCGGGCTGGGTCCGCGCCGTGGCGACCGCCGGAATCGCACTCGGTGCCCTCGGCGTACTGATCTCCGTCGGCATGTACTTCGACCTCATCGTCGCCCTGCCGACCGCGAGCGCCGCCGCCGGCTAGAGACAGGCGATCGGGCCGCCGCTGGGGACGGGCGATCGGGCCGCCGCCAGGGATGGTTGATCGGCAGTACGCACCGATCAGCGGTGCCCTAAGGCATCCGCCCGGGGGGCCTTGGTCCGGATGCGGCACCTGCCGCGTGCGACTAAGGCCCCCCGCCCCGCAGAGATGCGGAACTCGCCCGATGTGGCGACACCCCCTGGAAGACGAAAGTAGAGGCACGGCAGAGAACGAGCCCGGCGGAACCGGGACCGTCGCACCAACTGCCCCTCCACCGGGCCGCACAGGCCGTCGACATCCAGGAGAACCACATGTACGCGTACGACCTCCACAAGATCAGGGAAGCCGAACTCCTGCACCGGGCCGAGCGCGAGCGTGTCCTCCGGCAGGTCCGCCGGGACCGCCGCGCCGCTCGCCGGTCCGGACACAAGGAGGACGAGGGGGCGGTGAGTTCGCTCCGGAACCGGTTCGTCCACGCCGCGTAACGGGCGTGCGATGAGCGCCGAGTACCTTCCCGCCGTCACGGTGTCGCACCCATGTGCGATGCTCGGCGACGTGGAGACCAGGTCTGTCAGTCCCGTGTTCGTCGGTCGCGCAGGCGAACTCACCTCGCTCACCGATGCGCTCGCCCGGGCCACCGCCGGACACCCCGACAGCGTCGGGGCGCCGGGCGGAGAGCCGCAGGCGCTGCTCATCGGTGGCGAGGCCGGCGTCGGCAAGACGCGGCTGGTCGAGGAATTCCTGATCGCGGCCGGCCGCCGTGAGGCAGTCGTCGCCGTCGGCGGCTGCGTGGAGATCGGCGCCGACGGGCTGCCGTACGCCCCGTTCTCCACGGCCCTGCGCGCCCTGCGCCGCACCCTGCCCGACGAGATGGCCGCAGCCTGCGCCGGGCAGGAAGGCGAACTGGCCCGGCTCCTCCCCGAACTCGGCGAGGCCGACCGGGACGCCACCGACGAGCACGGCACAGCACGCCTCTTCGAGCTCACCGCCCGGCTGCTGGAACGCATCTCCGCGGACCGGCCCGTCGTTTTCGTCCTGGAGGACCTGCACTGGGCCGACGCCTCCACCCGGCACCTCCTCGCCTATCTCTTCCGCACGCTGCGCAGCGGCCGCCTCGTCGTCATCGGTACCTACCGGGCCGACGACATCCACCGCCGCCACCCCCTGCGCCCCCTCCTTGCCGAACTGGACCGCCTCCGCACCGTCCGCCGGATCGAACTCGCCCGGTTCAACCACGCCGAGGTCCGTCGTCAGCTGACCGGCATCCTCGCGGCCACCCCCGAGCCCGCCCTCGTGGACGAGATCTTCGAACGCTCCGACGGCAACGCCTTCTTCGTCGAAGAGCTCGCCTGCAGTCTGGAGTGCGGCGACAGCTCCAGACTCTCCGACTCGCTCCGCGATCTCCTCCTCGTCCGCGTCGAAGCGCTCTCCGAGGACGCCCAGAAGATCGCCCGGGTCATCGCCGAGGGCGGCTCCACCGTCGAGTACGAACTGCTGGCCGCGGTCTGCGGACTGGCCGAGGACGAACTCATCGAGGCGCTGCGCGGAGCCGTCGGCGCCAACCTGCTTCTCACCACTGGGGAGGGCAACGGCTACCGCTTCCGGCACTCGCTGGTCCGCGAAGCCGTCAGCGACGACCTGCTGCCCGGCGAACGCTCCCGCCTCAACCGCCGCTACGCCGAGGCGCTGGAGGCCGACCCCACGCTCGTCCGCGCGGGCGAACGCGCCACGCGCCTGGCCAGCTACTGGTACGGCGCCCACAATCCGGCCAAGGCCCTCCCCGCCGTACTGAAGGCCTCCGTCGAGGCCCGCCGCCGCTACGCCTTCACCGAGCAACTCCGGCTGCTGGAACGCGCGATGGAACTGTGGGACGACGTCCCCGACGAGATACGCCGCACCCTGCGCCCCATCGACTACGCAGAGGTCTACCCGGCCTGTGGCTGCGACCCCGAGACCACCCCGCTCCGCTATCTCGACCTGATGGCCGAAGCCACCGTTGCCGCCCGCTTCGGCGGCGAACGCGAACGCGCCCTCGCCATCTCCAAGAAGGCCATGCGGGTCCTGGACGACGACCCCGACCCGCTCCGGGCTGCCTGGTTCTGGGTGCAGCGTTCCCGGCTGATGCAGGACCTCACCCGGGGCGACGGCTGGCAGGAACTGGCCATCGCCCAGGACCTGGTCCGTGGCCTGCCCCCGTCCGCAGTCCACGCCGATGTCCTCATGAGTGTGGCCGGATGGGGTGCCATGCACCGCCCCGGCGAGGAGACGCTCGCCGCAGTCGACCGGGCCGTGGAGTACGCGCAGCTCGTCGGCGACGAGTACATCGAACTTCACGCCCGGCTCACCCGTGGCGGGCTCACTGCCGATGCGGGCGGTATCGACGAGGGCATCGCCGAGATGTACGCCGTCCGCGACCGGACCGATGAACTCCACCTCGTGGGCATCATGGGCCGCGCCAGCATCAACCTCCCCTCGGCGCTCGAAGAGATGGGCCGCTCTCTGGAAGCGGTCGCCGCCGCGGACCACGGCATCGAGGTCTGCCACAGCCACGGTGTCGCCGACATAGAGGCGTGGGTCCGCACCAACCAGGCAACGTCGTACTTCTCCCTCGGCCACTGGGACGAGAGCCGGGCGACCACGGATGCGGCGGCCCGCACCGCACAGTCCCGCAAGGCGCAGGGCCTCGTGGCCGCGCGCCGCACCGAGCTGGCCCTCGCCCGCGGCGATTTCGCCGAGGCCGAGGTCCAGCTGGCGCTGACTCAGAGGCACTTCGGTTCACGCTACCCGCAGCCCCAGCACCTCATCAGTCCCGTGCGTCATGCCATGACCCTCGCCGTGCAGCAGGGGCGCCTCCTGGAGGCGCGGGCCGCCTTCGAGGCGCAGGCGGAGCGGGGCTTCCTGCCCGGCACCCAGCGGTACGCGCTGCCGCTCCTCCATACCGCCGCCGCGGCGGAGGCGGACGCCCGCGGGCTGCCCGCCACGGAGCCCGGCCGGCCTGCGGTCCTCGCCCTCATCCGCAAGCACCTGGGAAAGTTGCCCATGTTCGTCCCGGTCTGGGCCGCGTACGGTCTGCTGATCAACGCCGAGCTGGCCCGGGCGGAGGGCGCCGACACCCCCGACCACTGGTCCCGCGCGGCCGCCGCCTTCGCCCCACTCTCCCGCCCGTACGAACAGGCCCAGGTCCACCACCGCTGGGCGGAGGCCATCCTTGTCGCCTCCGGTGACCGTGCCACGGCGGCCGGTCTCCTGCGCGACGCGCACAGCATCGCCGAACGGCTCGGTGCGCGTCCGCTGACCGAGACCATCGAGTTGCTGGCCGGCCGGGCCCGCATCACGCTCACCACCTCCGCCGCCGAGATCCCGACCGCAGTCACCGTCCCGGCCGACGACGCCATCATGGGCAAGGCGGCGGAGCGGGAGCATGCCGAGGACCAGCTCCAGGACGCGGCGGCCGCGGCGGTGGAGTCGTTCGGGCTGACGCGACGCGAGCAGGACGTGCACCGGCTCGTCGCCGCCGGGCACACGAACCGGAAGATTGCCGAGGAGCTCTACATCTCGCCCAAGACCGCGAGCGTGCATGTCTCGAACATCCTTGCCAAGCTCGGCGTCTCCAGCCGTGGAGAGGCTGCGGCCCTGGCGCACCGCCTCCGCCTGTACCGGGGCAACGGGGCGTCTTAGAGGAGCTCAGGGAGAAGGGCGGGGCCGGTGCGGGGAGCGGGTACCCGGGCCGTCCGGTGACCGTTCCGTCCTCAATCGCCGGAGGGGCCTGAGCGGCTTGAGGGGGCCTCGGTGTCTTCTGGGCCCTGAAGCGGGGCCGGCGGGGGTGACGGGGTGCCCTCAGGACCGGGGACGCGCACCGTCACCTTTCCCGAGCTCAGGTCTATCGGGCCGCGGGCGGGGTCGCCCGTGCCCAGATCCACCCGGGTCAGCTCCAGCCGCTTCTGTTCTTCCGCGGCGTGCTTGCGGCCCGGGGCGAAGAGTTCCTCGAAGAAGTTGAACACCGGCTCGCACCCTTCGCCTTCTGTCCTGTCGCCGCTACCGCACCTGGAGCACCAGGACTCTGTCGTCTCCCGGTTTCGGGGTGCCGCGGGTGTCCGTGTTGCTCGTGACCAGCCAGAGTCTGTCGCCGCCCGCTGCGAGCACCGTGCGCAGACGGCCGTACTTCCCTTGCAGGAACGACTGCGGGGCCGCCAGAGGTTCCCTGCCCGGGCTGCCGGACAGCGGAATCCTCCAGAGCCGCTCACCGCGCAGGCCCGACATCCAGATCGAGCCCTGGGCGAAGGCGATCCCGCTCGGGGATGCCTCGGACGGTCTCCACTGGGCCACGGGGTCGACAAAACCCGCCTTGCCCACCCTGCCCTCGTACTTCGGCCAGCCGTAATTCCCGCCGGGCGCGATCTGATTCAGCTCGTCCCAGGTGTCCTGGCCGAATTCGGACGCCCACAGCCGTTTCTGCCCGTCCCAGGCCAGACCCTGCACGTTGCGATGCCCGTACGAATACATCAGCGAGCCGGGCACGGGGTTGCCCGGTGCCGGTCTGCCGTCCGGGGTCATCCGCAGGATCTTGCCCGCCAGGGACTTCTTGTCCTGTGAGAGCCCCCTGGCCTGCCCTGTCTCGCCCGTGCCCGCGTACAGCATGCCGTCCGGGCCGAAGGCGATCCGGCCGCTGTTGTGGATGTAGCCCTTCGGGATGCCCCGCAGGATCGTGTGCGGTGCACCCAGCTGCCGGCCGGGGGCCCTGCCGGTCCCGTCGTACCGCAGGCGGGCGATGCGGTTGTCGGACGCCGTCGTGAAGTACGCGTACAGCAGATGGTCCGTGTCGAACGCCGGGGAGACCGCGATCCCCAGCAACCCGCCCTCCCCGGCGGGCGACACGCCGGGCACGGTGCCCAGCAGCGTCTGCTTCCCCGTGCTGCCGTCGATCCGGGTGATCGTTCTCCCGTCGCGCGAGGACACCAGCAGATCGCCGCCCGGCAGCTCCGCCAGCCCCCATGGAGACGCGAGCCCCTCCGTCAGCGTCGACACCACCTTCACCGAGCCCTTCGCCGACGGTGGCGAGGAGGACGGCGAGGAGGACGGTGAAGAGGGCACCGTGGCGGGTGCGCCCGTGGGGCGGTCCTGCGTGTTTCCCGAGTCGTCGTTCGACGAGCACCCCGCGGACAGCAGCAGCGGGCCCGCAGCCAGCGCGGCCACTGCAGCGCGGCGCGCGCCCGGGAGGATACGCGGGTGTCCCGCAGGGGTTCTCGGCGATCCGAATACAGCAATGCGCACAGCACCGGTCCCTTCGACGGCTGCCTGACTACCGTTCCTACACCGCAGCCCGGTCCCGGGTTCCGCAAGCCCACGAACTTTCTCGGCGGGTGCGAGGCCCGCACACCCCCGCCCTCAGTCCCACGACCCCCGCGCCCGCGGCAACCGCGCGATCTCGGCCAGATCCTGCGCCGTCAGCTCCAGCCCGGCCGCCCCCGCGTTCTCCACCGCCCACTGCTCCCGCTTCGTGCCCGGCACCGGCACCACATGCGGGCCCTGCCGCAGCACCCAGGCCAGCGCCACCTGGGCCGGAGTCGCCCCGTGCCGCTCGGCGATCCGGCGCAGTCCCACCACCAGCGGCTGGTTCGCCGCCATCATCTCGGCGGTGAACCGCGGATGTCTGGCCCGCAGATCGTCCGGCTCGAAGCCCTGGCCCGGCGTCAGCGTGCCCGTCAGATAGCCGTTCCCCAGCGGCATCGCAGCCAGCAGACCCACAGCCCGCGCCTCGCACCACGGCAGCAGCGCGTCCAGCGCCTCCGGCGACCACACCGAGAGTTCCGCCTGGACCGCGCTCACCGGAAAGACCTGCTGCACCCGCTCCAGCTGCCGGATCGTTCCGTCATGCATCCGCGCCCCCGGCCGGCGCGAGGCCCGTGCCCCGACCGCACTCAGCCCGAGCGCCCGCACCTTCCCCGCGGTGACCAGCTCCGCCATCGCCCCCCAGGTCTCCTCCACCGGCACCTCGGGGTCGGCCCGGTGCAGGTGGTACAGATCGATCACATCGGTCTGCAGCCGGCGCAGCGACGCGTCACAGGCCCGGCGTACATAGCCGGGACGGCCATTGGCCACGATGTGCTGATCGCCCACCAGCAGCCCGCACTTGGTGGAGATGAACGCCTCGTCCCGGCGCCCCTTCAGCGCCCTGCCGATCAGAAGCTCATTGGTGAAGGGGCCGTACATGTCGGCCGTGTCGAGCAGGTCGACACCCGCGTCGAGCGCGGCGTGCACCGCCCGCAACGCACGGTCACCACGCTGCTGCGACGCGCTGTACGCCCAGCTCATAGGCATGCAGCCGAGTCCGACCGCACCCATGGCGAGCGCCGCCGCCCCGAGACTCCTGCGCTCCAACTCCCCGAACCCTCCTTGGTACCCCGCCCGGCGAGGCACTCGGCCCCGCCGTCAGGGGACCGCACCGCACCCAAAAGTAACCTCTGCCGCCCGCCGGGCTTCGCATAGCCTCCTGACCATGACTTCTACGAAGACTCCCGACGTATGGCTGCCGATTCCGGCCGACGAGATCGAAGGGCTCCCCAAGGGTCTCAACTACCGGTTCTGGGACGGCGCGCAGGACTTCCCCGCCGATCCCGCGGACTGTGCCTTCTACGTTGTTCCCTACATGAAGGGCCCGGAGATCGCGGTCCGCCCGCTCGCCGGGATGGGGGCCGTGCAGGTCGTGCAGACGCTCTCCGCGGGCATCGACCATGTCCAGCCGGGGCTCGGGCAGTTGCCCGCCGGGGTGCGGCTGTGCAACGCCAAGGGCGTCCACGAGGCCTCGACGGCGGAGCTCACCCTCGCCCTGATCCTCGCCTCGCTGCGCGGCTTCCCCGGATTCGTCCACGGACAGGACAAGGAGGAGTGGCGTTCCGGTTTCTACCCGGCCCTCGCGGACAGGTCCGTACTGATCGTGGGGTACGGATCGATCGGCGCCGCCATCGAGGACCGGCTCGTGCCCTTCGAGTGCGCGCGGGTGGCGCGCGTCGCGCGCTCCGCACGGACAACTGCGCGCGGCCCCGTTCACACGCTCGACGACCTGCCCGCACTGCTGCCCGAGGCCGACATCGTCGTCCTGTCCACTCCGCTGAACGCCTCCACGCAAGGGCTGGTGGGCGCCGACTTCCTGGCCGCGATGGCGGACGGCGCGCTGCTCGTGAACGTCGCGCGCGGCGGCGTCGTGGACACCAAGGCTCTGCTGTCCGAACTCGAGTCCGGCCGGCTGCGCGCCGCCCTCGATGTCACCGACCCCGAACCGCTGCCCGCCGGCCATCCCCTCTGGCATGCTCCGAACGTCCTGATCACGCCGCATGTGGGAGGCAGCACCTCGGCATTCCGGCCGCGTGCCAAGCGCCTGCTGGCCGGCCAGCTCACCCGGTTCGCAGCGGGGGAGCCGGTGCAGAACGTCGTACTCACCACTGGCTGACCACGCTGCGGATCCGTTCCACAGCACACCGTGTCGACAACTCCCCAGATCGTCACGGAGAGTAGAGGGGCTATGTCGCTGTGTGACGAGTCTGGTGTATCGTCCCGGATGGGGGGCTGCGTTGTGGAAGGGGCGGCACCGGGGTGGCAGCGGAACGCGAGGGGGGCGACGGGCGATGTATGGCCGATGGACGAACGATCCGACGCGACAGGGCGGTCGACGGCGACCGCCGGGCCGGCCACCCCGCCGGGCCCGCGCCCATCCGATGACATCGGGGGCACCCCGGTGAGCGCCCCGGCGAGCGCACTCGGGGCGCTCCTCTCCCGGCAGCCGGCCGTCGGCGGGGCCTCCGGGCTGATCTCGCAGCTCCTCCTCGGCCTGGTCTGCGGAGGTTACGCCGTGGGGGCGGCCCTGGGCTGGGGCTCGTCCGAACTGGCACTCGTCATGGGTGACTTCGGCCTCAGCGGTGCCGCCCTGATCGCGGCTGTCTCCTGCTTCCTCTACGCGCGCGCCGCGGAGAACCGCTTCCGGCCCGCATGGCTGCTGTTCTCGCTCTCCTCGCTGATGGCCGCCGGGGGAAACGCCGTCTGGGGGTGGTACGAGGTCGTGCTCGGGCTCCCGGTGCCCACCCCGTCCCTCGCCGACGTCTTCTACCTCTGCTTCGCCCCGCCCGCGATCGTCGGACTGCTCGTCCTCGCCAAACGCCCCGCCACCCGGGCCGGCTGGGTCTGTCTCGTACTGGACTCCTGGCTGATCGGCGGATCGCTCCTGACCCTGTCCTGGAGCCTCGCCCTCGCCCACACCGCGCACCTCGCGGACGCCGGGGGGACGAGCGTGGCCCGCGTGGCGCTCTCGCTGGCCTATCCGCTGCTCGACATCGTGCTGGTCTCCATGGTCCTCGCCCTGCACTTCCGGCGGTCCAACGTCAACCGCTCCGCGGTGAACACCGCCATCGCCGCGCTCGCCCTGACCGTCCTGTCGGACGCGCTGTTCGCCTCGCCGCTGCTCCGCCAGACCTACCACTCCGGCCAGTTGCTGGACGCCGGCTGGTTCGCCGGGTCGCTGCTCCTCGCGTACGCCCCCTGGGGTGCGAACCGGGCATCGGACAACGCTGTCCAGCAGCGCCCCGCCGCGCGTACCACCAGCCGCCCGATCGCCGGTTCGCTGGCCGCCCTGACGCCGTATCTCGCCGCAGCCGTCTGCACCCTCGGCATCCTCTACAACGTCATCGAGGGCCGCAGGGTGGACCGCGTCGTGGTGTTCACCGGGTGCACGGTGGTGCTCGCCCTGGTCGTCCGGCAGGGCATCATGCTCGTCGACAACATCGCCCTCACCCAGGAGCTGGCGCAGAAGGAGAACCACTTCCGCTCCCTGGTCCAGGGCTCCAGCGATGTCATCATGATCGCCGCACCCACCGGCATACTCCGGTACGTCAGCCCCGCCGCCTCCGGGGTGTACGGGCGCGAGGCCGACGACCTGATCGGCGCCGAGCTCGCCTCGATCATCCATCCCGAGGACCTGGGGCGCGTGGTCCACGAGGTGCGGCGGTTCCTGGCCGCCCCGCCCAGCGAGGAACCCACCACCCGGATCGAGTGCCGGTTCAGGTCCGGCACCGGTGACTGGCTCAATGTCGAGTCCACCGTCAACCGCCACCAGGGTGGGCTGATCCTCAACAGCCGGGACGTGACCGAACGGGTCCGGCTCCAGGCCCAGCTGCAGCACAACGCCGAGCACGACCCGCTCACCGACCTGCCCAACCGCGCCCTGTTCACCGACCGGGTCCGGCAGGCCCTCGGTGGCCGCCGCTCCGGCGACCCCGGCACCGCGGTGCTCTTCATCGACCTCGACGGCTTCAAGGCGGTCAACGACCGGCTGGGCCATCAGGCGGGCGACGAGCTGCTCATCCAGGCCGCCCGCCGCCTCCAGGAGTCCGTACGGGTGGGGGACACCGCCGCCCGCCTCGGCGGCGACGAGTTCGCGGCGCTGATCCTCGGCGGCGGCCCCCGTGACCAGTCGGCGCGTGAGTACCAGGTCCACGAGATCGCCGACCGGCTGCGCCTCACGCTCTCCCGGCCCTACCGGATCGGCGGAGGCGAGGTCCGCGTCGCCGCCTCCATCGGCGTCGCCTTCGCCGAGCCCGCCATCACCCCCACCGACCTCATGCGCAACGCCGATCTCGCCATGTACCGGGCCAAGGCGGGCGGCAAGGACCGCGTCGAGCTGTACGCCCCGCAGATGCAGGCGGACGTGGTACGCCGCTCGGAGCTCGCGGCCCGGCTGCGCACCGCCCTGCGGGACGGCGAGTTCGCCCTGCTCCACCAGCCCGTGATCCATCTCGCCACCGGCAATGTCGCCGCTGTCGCCGCGCAGGCCCGCTGGCGCTCAGCCCAGGGCATCCTTTTCACCCCCGCCGAGTTCCTCCGTGTTGCCGAGGGCAGCGACCGCACCGCCGAGCTCGGCCGCTGGCTCCTCGAAGAGGCCGTCGAGCAGGCCGCGGACCGGGCCAGGGCCGGGCACCACGTCTCCGTGGCCGTCCGGCTCTCCGCCCGCAGACTGCTGGACAAGGCGATGCCGTTCGGTTCCGTCGAGGCCCTCCTTACCCGCTACAGCCTGCCCTCAGGGGCGCTGATGATCGAGGTCTCCGACAGCGACCCCCGGGTCTCCTTCGACGAGCTCGAACAGCGCCTCGTCGCGCTGCGTCGGCTCGGCGTACGGATCGCGCTCGACGGCTTCGGCAGCGGTTACGCCGCGATCAACGCGCTGCGCCGGCTCCCCATCGACGTACTGAAACTGGACCGCGGTCTCGTCGAGGGCGTCGTGGAATCGGCCCGGCTGCACAAGATCACCAGCGGGCTGCTGAGGATCGCCTGCGACCTCGGCCTGCAGTCCGTCGCCGACGGTGTCGACGTACCGGAGCAGGTCCTCGCGCTGCGCGCCATGGGCTGTACGCACGGGCAGGGAATGGCCTTCTCGGGGCCGCTGGACGAGTACCGGCTGCGCCGCGCACTGGCCTGCGGCGAGTTCCCGGTGCCCGGTGGCCCGGTTGCACAGCCCGTCCTGGCAGGCGGCTCGATCCCACTCCTCAGCGGCTCACATGGTGAGACGTCCATCCCACCAACTTGACACGTTGGGCGCGTCGGAGAGAGGGTCAATGCCATGCGCACCCGAATTCTCGTACTTGGAAAGCGCGTCGGCTGAAGCAGAGTCCCCCGTTGGCACTCTGCAGACCACACCGACGCGCTCCCCTCGCTTGCCTCACGGCACGAGGGGTTTTTTGTTGCACCGGCACACCCCAAAACCCCGCAAAAACCCTCAGCTTCGAGAAGAGAATGCCGATGACCGAGCAGGCCACCGGGGCCCACCATCCCCAGCCGCGGGCCCGTAGCGGCGGATCGTCCCCCGCCACCGTTGAGTACGTCACGGGTGCGCAGTCCCTCATCCGGTCTCTTGAGGAAGTGGGGGCCGACACGGTATTCGGCATTCCCGGCGGTGCCATCCTTCCGGCGTACGACCCGATGATGGACTCCACCCGGGTCCGTCATGTGCTGGTCCGCCACGAGCAGGGTGCGGGCCACGCCGCCACCGGCTACGCGCAGGCCACCGGCAAGGTCGGTGTCTGCATGGCCACCTCGGGCCCCGGCGCCACCAACCTGGTCACCCCGATCGCCGACGCGCACATGGACTCCGTCCCGCTGGTCGCGATCACCGGCCAGGTCGCCTCGAAGGCGATCGGTACGGACGCCTTCCAGGAGGCCGACATCTGCGGCATCACGATGCCGGTCACCAAGCACAACTTCCTGGTCACCCGCGCCGAGGACATCCCGCACACGATCGCCGAGGCCTTCCACATCGCCTCCACCGGCCGTCCGGGCCCCGTCCTCGTCGACATCGCCAAGGACGCACTGCAGGCACAGACCACGTTCAGCTGGCCGCCGACCCAGGACCTGCCCGGCTACCGCCCGGTCACCAAGCCGCACGCCAAGCAGATCCGCGAGGCCGCCCGGCTCATCACCCAGGCCAAGCGTCCTGTGCTGTACGTCGGCGGCGGCGTCATGAAGGCCGGCGCCACCGCCGAACTGAAGGTGCTCGCCGAGCTCACCGGAGCGCCCGTCACCACCACCCTGATGGCGCTTGGTTCGTTCCCCGACAGCCACCCGCTGCACGTAGGAATGCCGGGTATGCACGGTGCGGTCACCGCCGTCACCGCGCTGCAGAAGGCCGACCTGATCGTCGCCCTCGGAGCCCGTTTCGACGACCGCGTCACCGGCAAGCTGGACGGCTTCGCCCCGTACGCAAAGATCGTCCACGCAGACATCGACCCGGCGGAGATCGGCAAGAACCGCGCCGCCGACGTGCCGATCGTCGGTGACGCCCGCGAGGTCATCGCCGACCTCGTCCAGGCGGTCCAGGCCGAGCACACCGACGGGCACGTCGGCGACTACTCCGCCTGGTGGAAGGACCTCAACCGCTGGCGCGAGACCTACCCCGTCGGCTACGACCTGCCGGAGGACGGCAGCCTCTCGCCGCAGCAGGTCATCCAGCGCATCGGCGAACTGGCCCCCGAGGACACGATCTTCGCGGCGGGCGTCGGCCAGCACCAGATGTGGGCCTCGCACTTCATCCAGTACGAGAAGCCCGCCACCTGGCTGAACTCCGGCGGCGCCGGAACGATGGGCTACGCGGTCCCGGCCGCGATGGGCGCGAAGGCCGGCATGCCGGACCGTACGGTCTGGGCGATCGACGGCGACGGCTGCTTCCAGATGACCAATCAGGAACTGACCACCTGCGCGCTCAACAACATCCCGATCAAGGTCGCGGTCATCAACAACGGCGCGCTCGGGATGGTCCGCCAGTGGCAGACCCTGTTCTACAACCAGCGGTACTCCAACACCGTGCTGCACTCCGGCGCCGACACCGAGGGCACCCCGGCGAAGGGCACCAGGGTCCCGGACTTCGTCAAGCTGTCCGAGGCCATGGGCTGCTACGCGATCCGCTGCGAGGACCCGGCCGACCTGGACAAGGTCATCGCCGAGGCCAACTCCATCAACGACCGCCCCGTCGTGATCGACTTCATCGTCCACGAGGACGCCATGGTCTGGCCGATGGTCGCCGCCGGCACCTCCAACGACGAGGTCATGGCCGCCCGCGGTGTCCGCCCCGACTTCGGCGACAACGAAGACGACTGAGAGACAGAGAGAGACCGACTCCATGTCCAGCAAGCACACGCTCTCCGTCCTGGTCGAGAACAAGCCCGGTGTCCTCGCCCGGATCACGGCCCTGTTCTCCCGCCGCGGCTTCAATATCGACTCACTCGCGGTCGGTACCACCGAGCATCCCGACATCTCCCGCATCACCATCGTCGTGAGTGTCGAGGACCTGCCCCTCGAGCAGGTGACCAAGCAGCTCAACAAGCTGGTCAACGTACTGAAGATCGTCGAACTCGAGCCCTCCGCTGCGATCCAGCGTGAGCTCGTCCTGGTGAAGGTCCGCGCCGACAACGAGACCCGCTCCCAGATCGTCGAGATCGTTCAGCTGTTCCGCGCCAAGACCGTGGACGTCTCTCCGGAGGCCGTCACGATCGAGGCGACCGGCGGCGCCGACAAGCTGGAGGCCATGCTCAAGATGCTGGAGCAGTACGGCATCAAGGAGCTCGTTCAGTCCGGCACCATCGCCATAGGGCGCGGCGCGCGCTCGATCACCGACCGTTCCCTGCGCGCACTCGACCGTTCGGCCTAGCCGTCACCCCCCTCGCCGCTCGCATGGCGAGACCCGAAAACGTTTCTGACGCACCCCGCCGTACGGTGGGACGCAACACCTGCACACCAAGGAGAAGACCCAGTGGCCGAGCTGTTCTACGACGACGATGCCGACCTGTCCATCATCCAGGGCCGCAAGGTCGCGGTCATCGGCTACGGCAGCCAGGGCCACGCCCACGCGCTGTCGCTGCGTGACTCGGGTGTCGACGTCCGTGTGGGTCTGCACGAGGGCTCCAAGTCCAAGGCCAAGGCCGAGGAGCAGGGCCTGCGCGTGGTGACCCCGTCTCAGGCCGCCGCCGAGGCCGACGTCATCATGATCCTCGTCCCGGACCCGATCCAGGCCCAGGTCTACGAGGAGTCCATCAAGGACAACCTCAAGGACGGCGACGCGCTGTTCTTCGGCCACGGTCTGAACATCCGGTTCGACTTCATCAAGCCGCCGGCCAACGTCGACGTCTGCATGGTCGCCCCGAAGGGCCCGGGCCACCTGGTCCGCCGTCAGTACGAGGAGGGCCGTGGCGTTCCGTGCATCGTGGCCGTCGAGCAGGACGCCTCGGGCAACGGTCTGGCGCTCGCCCTCTCGTACGCGAAGGGCATCGGCGGCACCCGCGCCGGCGTCATCAAGACGACCTTCACCGAGGAGACCGAGACCGACCTGTTCGGTGAGCAGGCCGTCCTCTGCGGTGGCACCGCCGCTCTGGTCAAGGCCGGTTTCGAGACCCTGACCGAGGCCGGCTACCAGCCGGAGATCGCGTACTTCGAGTGCCTCCACGAGCTGAAGCTCATCGTCGACCTCATGTACGAGGGTGGCCTGGAGAAGATGCGCTGGTCCATCTCGGAGACTGCCGAGTGGGGCGACTACGTCACCGGCCCGCGGATCATCACGGACGCCACCAAGGCCGAGATGAAGAAGGTCCTCGCCGAGATCCAGGACGGCACCTTCGCCAAGAACTGGATGGCCGAGTACCACAACGGTCTGCCCAAGTACAACGAGTACAAGAAGGCCGACAGCGACCACCTGCTGGAGACCACCGGCCGTGAGCTGCGCAAGCTCATGAGCTGGGTCAACGACGAGGACGCGTAAGACCGACCGGCAATGGGGGGCGGCGTCACGGGGCTGGGGCACGCACCTCGCGGCGTTGTCGTCCATCACCATGGCTCCGCCATGGCTCGATCCTCCGCCTTGCGAGGCACGCACCCCGGCCCCGCTCCTTCACCCACCCCCCAATTGCCGGTCGGTCCAAGGCCTTCGCCGCGGGGCGGGTCTTCGGACCCGCCCCGCGGCGTATCCATCGCAACACCGCTGGAAGAAGCGGCGTCGTACGTGTGTACAAGTCGTCCAGCCCCGTGTGGGTGATCCTTCCAACGGGGCACAGAATGCGCCCTCGCGCATGACTACACTTCTGCACATACACGCGTCAGGCCCACAGTGTCGTGCGTCTTCCACGCGGCAAGCACCTCCACCGCCTGCGGCCGTCGGGACGGCCGTCCGCACTGGACCTGTGAGGACTCACGTGAGCTCGAAACCTGTCGTACTCATCGCTGAAGAGCTGTCGCCTGCCACGGTTGACGCCCTGGGCCCGGACTTCGACATCCGGCACTGCAACGGCGCGGACCGCGCCGAGCTCCTCCCCGCGATCGCCGATGTCGACGCCATCCTGGTGCGTTCCGCCACCAAGGTCGACGCCGAGGCCATCGCCGCCGCGAAGAAGCTGAAGGTCGTCGCCCGCGCGGGCGTCGGTCTGGACAATGTCGACGTGTCCGCGGCCACCAAGGCCGGCGTGATGGTCGTCAACGCCCCGACCTCCAACATCGTCACTGCCGCCGAGCTGGCCTGCGGTCTGCTGGTCGCCACCGCGCGCAACATCCCCCAGGCCAACACCGCCCTCAAGAAGGGCGAGTGGAAGCGCTCCAAGTACACCGGCGTCGAGCTGAGCGAGAAGACCCTCGGTGTCGTCGGCCTCGGCCGCATCGGTGTCCTGGTCGCGCAGCGCATGTCGGCCTTCGGCATGAAGATCGTCGCGTACGACCCCTACGTGCAGCCGGCCCGCGCCGCGCAGATGGGCGTCAAGCTCCTCGCGCTGGACGAGCTGCTCGAAGTCTCCGACTTCATCACCGTGCACCTGCCCAAGACCCCCGAGACGCTCGGCCTGATCGGCCACGAGGCGCTGCACAAGGTGAAGCCCTCGGTACGGATCGTCAACGCCGCGCGCGGTGGCATCGTCGACGAGGAGGCGCTCGCCTCCGCCCTCAAGGAGGGCCGCGTCGCCGGCGCCGGTCTGGACGTGTACACGAAGGAGCCCTGCACGGACTCCCCGCTGTTCCAGTTCGACCAGGTCGTCTGCACCCCGCACCTCGGCGCCTCCACCGACGAGGCCCAGGAGAAGGCGGGCATCGCGGTCGCCAAGTCCGTGCGCCTCGCGCTGGCCGGTGAGCTCGTGCCGGACGCGGTCAACGTCCAGGGCGGCGTCATCGCCCAGGACGTACGTCCCGGGCTCCCCCTCGCCGAGAAGCTCGGCCGTATCTTCACCGCGCTCGCGGGCGAGGTCGCGGCCCGCCTCGACGTCGAGGTGTACGGCGAGATCACCCAGCACGACGTGAAGGTGCTCGAGCTCTCCGCGCTCAAGGGTGTCTTCGAGGACGTCGTCGACGAGACCGTGTCCTACGTCAACGCCCCGCTCTTCGCCCAGGAGCGCGGTGTCGAGGTCCGCCTCACCACCAGCTCCGAGTCGCCGGACCACCGCAATGTGGTGACCGTCCGTGGCACGCTCGCCGACGGCGAGGAGGTCGCGGTCTCCGGCACGCTGGCCGGACCCAAGCACCTGCAGAAGATCGTCGCGATCGGTGAGCACGATGTGGACCTGGCGCTCGCCGACCACATGGTCGTCCTGAGTTACGAGGACCGTCCCGGTGTCGTCGGCACGGTCGGCAAGATCCTCGGCGAGGCCGGGCTGAACATCGCGGGCATGCAGGTCTCGCGCGCGGATGTGGGCGGCGAGGCGTTGGTCGTGCTCACCGTCGACGACAACGTCCCGCAGACGGTGCTCAGCGAGATCGCCGAGGAGATCGGCGCGACCTCGGCCCGTTCGGTGAACCTCACCGACTGATTCTGCCGCCTTCTCAGCCGCACCCGGCATACGGGCGTCCTGAACGGACGTCTGCATACCGGGTGCGCTGCTGTCGTGGGGCGCCGTGAGAGTCCGCCCGAAGGCGCCGAGCGCTGCCTGCCGGAGAAGGGTTCCGGGCGGACGACGGCCCGCGCCGTCGAGGCGACCGCGCCGTCGCCGCAGGATCTGACGGACGGCCTCAGGAGGACCGGAGGCGTGGACGGCATCGCCAGCAAGGCGCCCAGCGCCAGGGGCGGCGGCGGGTCCGTCCCCCACGGGCCCGGCCCGGTCATGCGCGGGCCCGGTCAGAGCCTGTCGGGTGACCTTCGATCGGAAAGCGGACGCGGTCTGGTGCGTGCGATTCCAAGGCGCTGGAAGGTCATCGGATGGGGTCTCCCCTGCTCGAACGAAGCTGAGAGCTTGGGGAAGGAGCTACTAGGGCATTTCGGCAACGCGGGAAGCGTGCGTGCCAGGGCGTGGCCGCCCGATCAGAGGTCACCGACAGGCTCTCAGACGGAGGGCGGCGGAAGGGCCCGGCACAGTGCCTCCAGGGCCGCGGGGTACGCATGGTCCGGCGGCGTCGCATAGCCCACGACCAGGCCGTCCTCGGCGGGCATCGTGGCGGCCGGATGCCGGAAGTCGGCGAGCGGGTCCAGAGCGAGCCCCTGCCAGGCCGCGGCCTTGACGGTGGAGCGCTCGGTGCCGGGCGGCAGCCGCAGAACGGCGTGCAGACCTGCCGCGATGCCGGTGGGCGTGATGTGCGGGGCGTGTTCGGTGAGGGCGGTGACCAGCTGGTCGCGGCGGCGCCGGTAGCGCTGCCGCATCCGGCGGATGTGCCGGTCGTAGTGGCCGGACTCGATGAACTCGGCGAGCGCGAGCTGGTCCAGGACGCTCGCCCAGCCCTCGCGTTCGCCCTTGGCGGCCAGTACGGCGTCGACGAGCTGCCCGGGAAGCACCATCCAGCCCAGCCGGACCGCGGGGGAGAGGCTCTTGCTGACGGAGCCGAGGTGGACGACCCGTTCCGGGTCGAGCCCCTGGAGGGCGCCGACCGGTTCGCGGTCGTAGCGGAACTCCCCGTCGTAGTCGTCCTCCAGGACCAGCCCGCCGCGGGTGCGCGCCCAGTCGACGGTGGCCGTGCGCCGCTGCGGATGCAGTGGACCACCCGTCGGGAACTGGTGGGCCGGGGTGAGCAGCACACTCCGCACGCCCGGCAGTCCGGTCAACTCGCCGGTGCGTGCCCCGTGTTCGTCGAGCGTCAGCGGTACCGTACGCACCGAGGCGGCAGCCAGCAGGGAGCGGTGGAAACCGAGCCCGTACGACTCCACCGCCAGCGGTCCGCGCAGCACCCCGCCGCCGAACAGCAGTCGCAGCGCGTGCGCGAAGCCGGAGCAGATCACGATCCGTTCGGGCACACAGCGCACCCCTCGGGCGCGTGCCAGATAGTCGGCCAGCGCCCGGCGCAGCTCGATCCGGCCCTGCGGATCACCGGGCCCGAAGGCGTCGTTCGGTGCCGTGTTCACGGCGCGGCGGGAGGCGGCCAGCCAGGGTGTACGGGGGAAGGAGCCCGCGTCCGGCTGGCCCTGCCGGAGGTTGTGCACGGGAGGGGCCGGGCGGGTCGGCGCCCTCTTGGGCACGCGGACCGGGGCCACCGGGGCAGCGCGGTGCGCGACCCGGGTGCCGGAGCCCTGCCGGGCGGTCAGCCAGCCCTCGGCGACCAGCTCTGCATAGGCGTCGGCAACGGTGTTGCGGGCCAGGCCGAGGTCGGCGGCGAGCGAGCGGTAGGGCGGCAGCCGGGTGCCCGGGGCCAGCCTGCCCTCCCGTACGGCGTCCCGCAGTGCACGGATGAGAACGGTCCGGCGACTGCCGGGACCGGTCAGCTCCAACAGCAGGTCGCTGCCGATCCGCTCCGCCGAATTGACCCATGATTCCGCCATGAAAATGCACCCTACGCGAGGTCGCCCGGCTCCGTAGCGTAGTGGTCATGACGAACAACGACGCAGTCACCCGCACCCCTCGGATCAACTTCGCCAAGGCCGCGCCGAAGGCGTTCAAGGCCCTGATCGGCTTCGACGCCGCCGCCCGCCAAAACCTGGACCCCGCACTCGTCGAGCTGGTCCAGATCAGGTCCTCCCAGCTCAACGGATGCGCGTACTGCCTTCATATGCACACCACGGACGCCCGCAAGGCCGGTGAGAGCGAGGAGCGGCTGCACATGGTCGCCGTCTGGCCGGAGGCCGCGCACTTCTTCACGGAGAAGGAGCAGGCGGCGCTCGCCCTCACCGAGGCCGTCACCCTGGTCTCCAGGGGCGGCGTCTCGGACGAGGTCTATGTCCGCGCGGCCGCCCACTTCGAGGAGGCCGAACTGGCCGGGCTGCTCGCCCTGATCTTCACGATCAACACCTGGAACCGCATCGCACTGAGCACTGCCAAGGTGGCCGGCACGGACGAGCGGGTGGCGCACTGAGCGGGGCCGGAGTGTAGGGAGCGTGACTTCGTGAGCACTGGCTCCGCGAAATTGCCCATCTGTTGTCCATCTCGCAGGGGCATTGTCCATCAGCATGCGGAACCTACACGGAGCTCAGAGCCGGGCACCCTTCAGCGCCATGTGCAGCAGCAGCCGGTCCTCGCCGTCGTTGAGGTCCAGGCCGGTGAGCTGCTCGACCCGGGACAGCCGGTAGTACAGCGTCTGACGGTGGATGCCCAGCTCGGCCGCCGTCCGGCTCGCCTGGCCCGCGCAGTCGAGGAACACCTCGGCGGTGCGGGCCAGCTCCGCGTGGGGCGGGGTGAGCAGCGTACGGACGGTGAGGTCCGGGGCGGTGTCCGTGGTCGGCGGGAGGGAGGTCAGCAGACGGTACGGGCCGATGGCCGACCATTCGGCGACCGGGCCGAGGCGAGACTCCGCGGCTGCCGCGCGGGCCGCGGCCGCGGCCTCGTGCCAGGCCGAGGCCAGCTCCGGCAGGCCTCGGCGGGGGACTCCGATTCCGGCGGTCGCCGTGCGGCCCGCGGTGGTCCGCAGCCGGTCCGCGGCGGTGACAGCCGGGTCGAGCACGTCGGAGGAGCGCAGCCGGACCAGCGCTGCCAGCGACAGGGTGCCCGCCCGCGCCGGTGACGGGACGGTGGACAGCGCCGCAGCCGACGGCACCGTACGGGCCGACGGGGTCTCGTCCGGCCACGGCGTCACACAGACCACCGTGTGCAGGCCGTCCGCGTCCGGGCCCAGCGCCTCCCGGAGCGCGGCGACCGCCATGTCGCGCTGCCAGCCCCGCCCGGCGGTGAGCACCGCGCCGAACTCCCGTGACAGGTCCGTGCCGGCCCGCGCCTCGTCGGAGAGCAGCGCCCCGATCCGGGCCGCCACGTCCATCGCCGCGGTCAGCTGCTCGTCGGTCGGCCCGGGGTCCGCGTCGAGCAGCCATACGTAACCGAGCACGACACCCCGATGGCGTACCGGCAGGCAGATCCGGCCCCGGAACACACCCGCCTCCGGGGCAGCGGGGATCCGGACCGGGCCGGTGGCGCGGGCGATGCCGAAGCCCTCGAACCACGCGCGGACCGCCGGGGTGGAGCGCCGCTTCAGGATCGACCGGGTGCGGACCGGATCCATCGCCATATCGTCGTCGCTGTCGTGCGCCCCGAAGGCGACCAGGCCGAAGTCCCGGTTCTCCAGCGTGGCGGGGACGCCGAGCAGCGCGGAGATCTCGTCGACCAGCTCCTGGTAATCGCCCTTCACCCGGCCATTCTCGCACCCACTTCAGACATATGTCTGAGATCCAGTGCATGGATGCGTGACAGCTGTCGATGGCACAGGATCGGGGAGATCCTTAGATTTCACGGTGGTTCTCCGTGCTGTACCGGTCTGATTCAGTTCCTGCCGATACGGCCCTCGTACATACCTTTCCGTTGGAGGTGCCCCGTGCTGGCTCCCGTGATTCTCGCTGCGTCGCGCAGTGACAAGATGCGCCGATTCATTTCGGCCGCCCCGGGGACCAAGCAGGTCGTCGACCGGTTCATCGCCGGTGAGACGGTCGAGCAGGTCGTCCCGATCATCAAGGACGCCACCGGGAAGGGTCTGGAGGTCACCCTCGACGTCGTGGGCGAGGACATCACCACGCCGGAGCAGGCCACCGCCGCGCGCGACGCCTACCTGGAGCTGATCGACCGCCTCAAGGACCTCGGCCTGGGCACCAGGGCCGAGATGTCCGTCAAGCTGTCGATGTTCGGGCAAGCGCTGGAGGGCGGCCACGAGATGGCGCTCGCCAACGTCCGCCCCGTCGTCGAGGCCGCTGCGGCGATCGGCACCACGGTCACCCTGGACGCCGAGGACCACACCACCCTCGACTCGATGTTCGCCATCCACGAGGAGCTGCGGAAGGACTACCCGCAGACCGGCTGTGTCATCCAGGCGTACCTGTTCCGCACCGAGGAGGACGCCCGCCGCCTCGCCGCCGCAGGCAGCCGCGTCCGCATCGTGAAGGGCGCCTACAAGGAGCCCGCCTCCGTCGCGTACCAGGACAAGGCCGAGATCGACAAGGCGTACGTCCGCATCCTGAAGATCCTGATGGACGGCGAGGGCTACCCGATGATCGGGTCCCACGACCCGCGACTGATTGCCATCAGCCAGGAGCTGGCACGCAAGGCCGGGCGCAAACTGGACGAGTACGAGTTCCAGATGCTGTACGGGATCCGCAGCGACGAGCACGTCCGGCTCGCGGCCGAGGGGCACCGGATGCGCGTCTACACCGCGTACGGCACCGACTGGTACGGCTACTTCATGCGCCGCCTCGCGGAGAAGCCGGCCAACCTGCTGTTCTTTGCCCGCTCCATCCTCACCAAGGGCTGAGCGGCGGCTGTCGTCATTCAGGTGTCAGGACGCATCCTGGATGAGGACAGCCACCGCTCTTCGGCCGGGTGCGCCGGACCCAGTTCCCTTTCGTCGCCGAAAGGCCGAAAGGAGCTACGGAACTCGTGACTCCGCCCCACTGGGGCTTCTCACTCACCCGCCGAAGCAAGCTCGTGACGGTCAAGCCCTGACCGCTGCTCAACGTACGTCACCACTTCAGATCCTCTCAGCTGAAGTCAGGGATTCACTCGGAAGAGGTAACTCATGGACGCTGTGACCCAGGTCCCCGCGCCGGTCAACGAGCCGGTCCACTCCTACGCCCCGGGCTCCCCGGAGCGTGCCCGCCTGGAGGTGAAGCTCAAGGAGCTCGCCGAGAACCCGATCGACCTGCCGATGACCATCGGCGGCGAGAAGCGGATGGGCGGCGGCGAGCGCTTCGACGTCGTGCAGCCGCACAACCACAAGGCCGTCATCGGTACCTTCGCCGGCGCCACCGAGCAGGACGCCCAGGACGCGATCGACGCCGCCCTTGCCGCCGCCCCGGCGTGGCGGGCGATGTCCTTCGACGACCGCGCCGCGATCATCCTGCGCGCCGCCGAGCTGCTGTCCGGCCCCTGGCGCGAGACGCTGGCCGCGTCCACGATGCTCGGCCAGTCGAAGACCGCCCAGCAGGCCGAGATCGACACCCCCTGTGAGCTCGTCGACTTCTGGCGCTTCAACGTGCACTACGCGCGCCAGATCCTTGCCGAGCAGCCCCCGGCCAACTCGCCGGGCGTGTGGAACCGCATGGACCACCGCCCGCTGGAGGGCTTCGTCTACGCGATCACGCCGTTCAACTTCACGGCCATCGCGGGCAACCTGCCCACCGCCCCCGCCCTCATGGGCAACGTCGTCGTGTGGAAGCCGTCCCCGACGCAGACCCACTCCGCGGTGCTGCTGATGCAGCTCCTGGAGGAGGCCGGTCTGCCCAAGGGCGGCATCAACCTGGTGACCGGCGACGGCATCGCCGTCTCCGAGGTGGCCCTGAACCACCGCGACCTGGCCGGTATCCACTTCACCGGCTCGACCCCGACCTTCCAGCACCTGTGGAAGACGGTCGGCAACAACATCGCCAACTACCGCACCTACCCGCGGCTCGTCGGCGAGACCGGCGGCAAGGACTTCGTCGTCGCCCACCCGTCGGCCGACCACGCAATCCTGAAGACCGCGCTGACCCGTGGCTCCTTCGAGTTCCAGGGCCAGAAGTGCTCGGCCTCCTCCCGCGCGTACGTCCCGGCCTCCATCTGGAACTCCGGCTTCAAGGAGAAGTTCGCGGCCGAGGTCGACTCCATCACCATGGGTGACGTCACCGACCTGTCGAACTTCATCGGTGCCGTCATCGACGAGCGCTCGTTCGCCAAGAACAAGGCCGCGATCGACCGCGCCAAGTCCGACCCGTCCTGCACGATCATCGCGGGCGGCGCGTACGACGACTCCGTGGGCTACTTCGTCCGTCCGACCGTCATCGAGTGCAGCGACCCTTCGAACGAGGTCTTCACGACCGAGTACTTCGGCCCGATCCTCGCCGTGCACGTCTACGAGGACGACACGTACGACGAGATGCTGGAGCAGATGGAGTCGGTCTCCGACTACGCGCTGACCGGGGCCGTCATCGCGAACGACCGCGCCGCGGCCGCGCACACGATGGAGAAGCTGCGGTACGCCGCGGGCAACTTCTACATCAACGACAAGTCGACCGGTGCCGTCGTCGGCCAGCAGCCCTTCGGTGGCGGCCGTGCCTCGGGTACGAACGACAAGGCGGGCGCCCCGCAGAACCTGCAGCGCTGGACGCTGACCCGCGCCATCAAGGAGACGCTGGTCCCGCCGACCGACTACACCTACCCCCACCAGGGCTGACGCCCTCGGGGTGCGGCACGCCCGCACCCCGCCACAAGTCCCGCCCCCGTCCGGCTCCCCCCAGCCGGACGGGGGCGGATTCCATGACCAGCGCGTACGCGTCAGTACAGGAACCGATTCACGACGGCCCGGTCGGCGTCGGCGGCTCTGCCGTAGAACTCCAGCAGCCCGTGGTGGTAGCCGGCGAACCGCTCGCGGACCTCGGAGTCCGGCCAACCCAGTTGGCGCCCACGGGGCCGGAGGCCTTCGGCCACAGGCTGTCGAACGGGTGCGTACGCAGAAACTCGGCGGCTTCCCGCACCTGCGCGGCCGTCAGGGTCACCGACGGCGCAGGGTGTCGGGCGACACCTCACGGCGGACGAGCGCGGCGCGGACACCGGAGAGCCGGTCCGCGTACCGGGGCTTGAGAGCGTAGCGGCCGTTCATGGGGCCAACTCTCTTTCGGCGCAGAACTCTTCGACACGTGGAAGCTACTCACATGCGTCCTGATTCCCTGGTGGCGCAGGTGCCTGAGAGGCTGGGGGCCATGACTGAGCCGCTGTGGCACATCGCGCACACCTACGAGCTGACCCCGACCGCCCGCGACGGGATCCGCGCCTTCCTCGACACCGCTTTCGAGGGCGACTTCAGCGACGACGACTGGGACCACAGCCTGGGCGGCATCCACGCCTACGCACGCGACAACAGCGGTCTCCTCGCCCACGGCAGCGTCGTCCAGCGCCGGGTGATCCACGCCCACCGCTCGTACCGCATCGGCTATGTCGAGGGCGTGGCCGTCCGCGCCGACCGGCGCCGCGAGGGGCTCGGCGGCCGGGTGATGGCTGCGCTGGAACGCGTCATCGACGGGGCGTACGCGTTCGGCGCGCTGTCCGCCTCCGCCACCGGGGCCGGCCTGTACGCGGCGCGTGGCTGGCAGGTGTGGCAGGGGCGGATCGGCGTGCAGGGGCTGAGCCGGGTGGAGCTGCTGCCGGACGAGGAGGGCAGCACGTACGTCAGGGCGGCGGGAAGCCGCCCACTGCCCTCCCCGTCCCGGAAGCTGATCTTCGACTGGCGCGACGGCGACGTGCTCTAGATCCCTACAGGGCCCCCGCGTCCCGCGCCGTCCACACCGACGGATACAGCGGCCGGAAGCCCAGCTCGTCCCTGGCCCGCAGCGTCGACATGATTCCGTACCACGGGTCGGGGTCGACCCGGTCCGCCGACTCGGCCGGCAGCGCGACCCCGTTGAGCTGGTGCAACTCCACCGCCGTCACCGGCGCGTCGTCCGAGAAGTTGTAGCGGCGACCCGCCGGGCCCGGTGCGTACAGCAGCCGCAGCAGTCCCTGCGCGACATCCGCGTGGTGCACCATCGCGAGCCGCTGCGTGGCCGCCCACTGCCCGGCCCAGGCCATCGACTGCGCGAGGTGCGGGTCGCCCTCGCCGTACACAAAGGCCAGGACGGCGATCCGGACATCGAGCCCGTGGTCGCGGTGGAGCGCGAGCAGGCCCTCCTCGGCCGCCACCTTGGACTCGGTGTACGCACCCCACAGCTGCCCGCCCGGCACCGGGGCGTCGTCCTCCGTCAGCGGCCTGCCGCGCCCCGCGCCGTACGCGAGGTTCGTGCCGACCTGCACGAACCGCTGTGTGCCCGCCTCCACGGCCGCCCGGCCCAGCGCCACCGCGGCGGCATGGTTGACCGCCCACGCCTCCTCGTCCGGCACCCCGCGGAACGCCGCCGCGATGTTCACCACCGCGTCCGTTCCGGCCAGCGCCTTCCGTACGTCCTCCGGGTCCCGCAGGTCACCGACGACGACCTCGGCCCCCAGCGCCGCGAAGGGCGCACCCTGCTCCTCGTCCCGCACGATCACCCGCACCGTGTCACCGGGGGCGGCCCGCTGCAGCAGCCGCGGTACGAAACGCCGGCCGACCTCACCCGTGGCACCCGTCACCAGAATCAGCATCATCGGTTCCTCTCGTCGCTTCCGATGTCCATCACCCTGCGACGGGTCGCCGGCCGGCGGGAGAGACGCGGCTATCCAAGGACCGGCACTCCCTGGATACGGATCCGCGCACGAGCCATGCTGGGGACGTGGACCTCGACCGATCGGAACTCGCCGACTTTCTGCGCCGCTGCCGCGCCCGCCTCGAACCGGCCGACGTGGGGCTGACCGCCGGCTCCCGGCGACGCACCCCGGGTCTGCGGCGGGAGGAGGTAGCCCATCTCACCGGTGCCTCCGTGGACCACTACACGCGCCTGGAGCAGGGCCGCGGCTCACGTCCCTCGCGCCAGATGCTCTCCGCAGTGGCCAGGGCGTTGCGGCTGAGCGAGGACGAGCGCGACCATCTTTTCCGGCTGGCCGGGGAGGAGCCGCCGAGCGGCCGCCACGGCCCCACCCAGCATGTGCGCCCCGGGCTGTTGATGGTCCTCGACCGACTGCACGACGCACCCGCCCAGGTCCTGAGCGACCGCGGCGAGGTCCTCGCCCAGAACGCCATGGCCGTGGCGCTGACCGGTGAGCACCAGCCGGGGTACAACATCATCCGGTCCTGGTTCACCGCCCCCGAGGGGCGGGCGCTCTTCCCGGCCGAGGACCACGAGGCGCACTCCCGCAGCCATGTCGGCCAGCTCCGCGCGGTGCTCGCCGCCCGCCCCGATGATGTCGCGCTCGTCGCGCTCGTCGATGAACTGCGTGCGGCGAGCGAGGAGTTCGATCTGCTGTGGGCCGAGCATGTCGTCGCCGTGCGGCGTGCCGAGCACAAGCGGTTCGTGCACCCGGTCGTCGGGGAGCTGGACCTGGAATGCGAGGCGCTGCTCAGCGCCGACCACGGACAGGTGCTGGTCATCCACACGGCCCGGCCCGGCACGGATGCGTACGAACGGCTGCAGCTGCTGCGTGTGGTGGGCCTCCAGGACCTGACCGTCGGGCCGTGACCGGTCAGGACCTGATGCCAGGACGGTCAGGACCTGATGTCAGGACCGGATCCGTCAGCCGCTGATGCTCGCCGCGCCCGTCTCGGAGTGGCGATCATGTCGCAGCTCCCTCGAAGGAGTACCCGACAACGTCGAGATCACTGATCTCGGACCGGAGCGGCCGACCCGCTCCGTCGGCTATGTCGCCACCCCTGAGCAGGCACAATCCCTCGCCGTCCGGGCTCTGATCCGGGAACTGCGGGCGGCAGGCCGTAAACCCCCGTCTCAGATAGTAGGAAGTCCGAGTAATTGTGGAGACAGACCGGCCGAGCTGTCCTAGCTTTGTAGAAGCCGAACGTCTCGCTAGATCCAGCGACTGGCGGTCGTGAGCGCGTGCCCCCATGCAGGCAACCCCTGCGGCATCCGCTCCCCGCCCCTTCCGGCGCCTCGAAATCCCGATCTCGAAATCACGCTCACGTTTTTTCGATCTCGAAATCCTCGCGATCTCAAGGAGTCGATCCACCATGGCCGAGACGACTGTCCGCCGCGTCCGACACACCCACCGCCCGACCGAGTCGGAGCGCCAGAATGCCGCCGCCGCCCTGCAGCGAGCCCTCGACCGCAGGGACAACGGCGGCTCCACCGGCCATTGAGGCCGGTCCGTCCGGCAGTGCTCAGCCGCGGCTGATCTCGAAGTGGTCGATGCGCTCGCCCGACTCGGCGAGCGCGGTGACCTTCATCCGGGCATGCCGTCCGGGCTGGACCTCCACCGCGAGGAACGAGAAGCCGGTGTAACGCACCCGCGACCACTCCACGGTCCCGGTCGCCCTGCCGCCGCCCTTGACCACGTGGTACGTGTTTACGCTCTCCTGGTCCTTGATGTGCCCCTCGTACGTGTCGGGCGCCGGGAAGCTGTACAGCGCCTTGCCCGCGCCGCCCGCCGTGACGTACACGATGCCGTCCCGCGTCGGGTCGGTGCGCTCGCCGATCGGCACCTTCCGTGCGACCGCGTTCTTTCGGATGGGTGAACGGCACACGCACAACTCCCCATTCGTCCGTATGGTGGACGTGAAATGTCACAAGATGGGACGGACAGTAGGGTGCCGACATGACTCGCAGCATCAATCTCGCAGTGGTCCCCGGTGACGGTATCGGCCAGGAGGTCGTGGCTCAGGGCCTCAAGGTCCTCCATGCTGTTCTCCCGCAGGATGTGAAGCTGGAGACCAAGGAATACGACTTCGGCGCCAAGCGCTACCACGCGACCGGTGAGACCCTCACCGACGCCGATGTCCAGGCGCTCAAGCAGCACGACGCGATCCTGCTCGGCGCGATCGGTGACCCCTCGGTCCCGTCCGGAGTCCTGGAGCGCGGCTTCCTGCTGAAGCTCCGTTTCCTCTTCGACCACCATGTGAACCTGCGGCCGTCGAAGCTCCTCCCGGGTGTCGCGACCCCGCTCAAGGGGCAGCCGGAGATCGACTTCGTCGTGGTCCGCGAGGGCACCGAGGGTCCGTACACCGGCAACGGTGGCTCGATCCGCACCGGCACCCCGCACGAGGTCGCCACCGAGGTCTCGGTCAACACCGCCTTCGGTGTCGAGCGCGTGGTCCGTGACGCCTTCGCCCGCGCCCAGGCCCGTCCGCGCAAGAAGCTGACGCTGGTCCACAAGAACAACGTGCTGGCCTACGCCGGGCACCTGTGGACCAACATCTTCAACAAGGTCGCGGCCGAGTTCCCGGACGTCGCCACCGATTACCTGCACGTGGACGCGGCGACGATCTTCCTCGTCACGCAGCCCGAGCGCTTCGACGTGATCGTCACCGACAACCTCTTCGGCGACATCATCACCGACCTCGCCGCGGCCGTCTCCGGCGGCATCGGCGTCGCGGCCTCGGGGAACATCAACCCGAGCGGCGAGTTCCCCTCGATGTTCGAGCCGGTCCACGGATCCGCCCCGGACATCGCGGGGCAGGGCAAGGCCGACCCCACGGCCACGGTGCTCTCCGTCGCCCTCCTGCTGCGCCACCTGGGCTACGAGGCCGAGGCTGTGCGCATCGAGGAGGCCGTCTCCGCCGACCTCGCGGAGCGAGGGGGGCACCTCCCAGGCCCTTCAGGCTCTGGGGGAGACACCCCTCGTACGACCTCGGAAATCGGTGACGCGCTCGCGGTACGCGTAGCGAGCTGACCCGACGACTCCACTTCGAAGCCGCCGGGTCGCCACCGCACCCGGCGGCTTCTCCTGTGTGGTCCCGGGTGCCACCATCGAACCCTGGACCGCATTCACGTCATTTCGTGCACGGGTCCCCGCGAGAGATAATCGAACGGGCCGTGGCTTGCAGTAAAGCTCGGACGTCCCAGCACCTGTCTGACAGGAGCCGGCGTGAGCGCGGTCCATCACACACAAAACCGGTGAAGGACACGCACTCATGACGACGCCCACGATCGAGCTCAAGCCCTCTTCGACCCCGCTGTCCGACGCGGAGCGCGAGGCGATCCTGGCCAACCCCGGATTCGGCCGCTACTTCACCGATCACATGGTGATCATCAAGTGGACCGAAGGCCGCGGCTGGCACGACGGCCAGCTCGTTCCCTACGGCCCGCTGTCGATCGACCCCGCCACCAACGTCCTGCACTACGCGCAGGAGATCTTCGAGGGGCTCAAGGCCTACCGCCAGCCCGACGGCTCGGTGGCCACCTTCCGCCCCGAGGCCAACGCCAAGCGCTTCCAGCGTTCCGCACACCGGCTCGCCATGCCGGAGCTCCCGGTCGAGACGTTCATCGAGGCGTGCGACGCGCTGGTCCAGCAGGACAAGGCATGGGTTCCGGCCCACGGCGGCGAGGAGTCGCTCTACCTGCGCCCGTTCATGATTGCGTCCGAGGTCGGCCTCGGTGTGAAGCCCGCCAACGAGTACCTCTTCATCGTCATCGCCTCGCCCGCCGGCGCCTACTTCGCCGGGGGCGTCAAGCCGGTCTCGATCTGGCTCTCCGAGGACCGCGTCCGCGCCGTTCCCGGCGGCATGGGCGACGCCAAGACCGGCGGCAACTACGCGGCGTCCCTCCTCGCCCAGGCCGAGGCGTCCGCGAAGGGCTGCGACCAGGTCGCCTATCTCGACGCCGTGGAGCACAAGTGGGTCGAGGAACTCGGCGGCATGAACCTGTACTTCGTGTACGGGGACAAGATCATCACTCCGTCCCTGACCGGCTCCCTGCTCGCCGGCGTCACCCGTGACTCGCTGCTCCAGGTCGCCCGCGACCTCGGCTACGAGGCCGAGGAGGGCCGCGTCTCCATCGACCAGTGGCGCGCCGACACCGAGAACGGCACCCTCACCGAGGTCTTCGCCTGCGGCACCGCCGCCGTCATCACCCCTGTCGGCATCGTCAAGTCCGCGGGCGGCGAGTGGACCCAGAGCGAGGGTGAGCCCGGCAAGGTCACGCTGAAGCTGCGCGAGCGCCTGCTGGACATCCAGCGCGGCGTCGCCGAGGACACGCACGGCTGGATGCACCCGCTGGGCTGACGCCGGCAAGTGCGTACCTCCGGTACGCCGATACGCATGAGGGCCGCCCCGTTCCGTACGGGGCGGCCCTCACGCGTGGGGGGAGCCGGGGTCAGCCGGCGGCCGGTACCTTGTCGGCCTCGTCGTCCTTGGCCTCGGCGGGCTCAGCGGCCGCAGCGGGCGCGACGGCCGGCACGGGCTGCATCCGGGACAGGATCAGGTAGGCAATGCCGCCGGTCAGGCCCGAGAGGATGAAGCTGCAGTCGACGCCGCCGGTGAGGGACAGCAGCGGGCCCTCGTACACCGAGGTGGACACGGCGAGCAGGCCCACGATCGCACCCAGGACCCAGGACACCGTGGCGGGGATGTTCCAGCCGGCCGAGTACCAGTAGATGCCACCGACCGCGCGCCGGTTGAAGACCTGGAGTGCGTCCGGGTCGTACGAGACTGCCCCTTGCGCTTGGAACGATATGAAAGTTTGAGCGACGTTCAATGTGAACTGGACTTGCTGACAAGTCAATAGTTTCGCTCCATTGACGACCTTGTTAGAGTGGTGCTCTAATCAGGAGGTGTGGTGGCGTGCGACTTACCCCCACGGAACGTGACCGGCTTCTGCTCTTCGGAGCCGCCGAACTGGCGCGGACACGCCGCGCTCGCGGGCTGAAGCTGAATGTCCCTGAGGCGACTGCTCTCATCGCGGACACCGTCTGCGAGGCGGCCCGCGACGGCCGCCGGCTCGCCGAGGCCATCGAAGCGGCCCGCAACGTGCTCGGCCCCGACGACGTGCTGCCCGGTGTGGCGGATGTGGTGACCGAGGTGATGGTGGAGGCCGTCTTCGACGACGGATCCCGGCTCGCGGTCGTCTCCGACCCCATCGGCGGAGGCTTCCTCGGCGACGCCGCCCCCGGCGCGGCGCTGCCCGGACCGGCCCACGAGGAGCCGGAGCCCGTGGTGCGCCTCGTCGTACGGAACACCGCGGCGGTGCCGGTCAGCGTCACCTCGCACTTCCACTTCTTCGAGGCCAACCCCCGCCTCGACTTCGACCGCGCCGCGGCCTACGGCATGCGGCTGAGCGTCCCGGCAGGCTCCTCCGCCCGCTTCGACGCGGGCGGCGAGGCCGAGGTCGGCCTCGTGCCGATCGGCGGCGACCGCGTCGCGATCGGCTTCGCCGGCCTCGTCGACGGCCCGCTCGACGCCCCGGGCGCCAAGGAAGAGGCCCTGCGCAGGGCAGCGGCCTGCGGATACCTGGGTGCCGACCAGTCCGACCAGAAGGGAGCTGAGGGATGACGTCCATCGACCCTCGTGACTACGCCGCCGTGCACGGCCCCCGTGCCGGTGACCGGGTCGTCCTCGGCGACTCCGGCCTCGTCGTACGCGTCGAGTCCGACGCCCAGAAGCCCGGCGACGAGTTCCTCGCCGGCTTCGGCAAGACCGCCCGCGACGGGCTGCTTCTGAAGGCCGCCGCGGTCCGCGAGACCTGCGACGTGGTCATCAGCAACGTCCTGGTCATCGACGCCGTCCAGGGCATCCGCAAGGTGTCCATCGGCATCCGCGAAGGCCGCATCCACGCGATCGGCCGGGCCGGCAACCCCGACACCCTCGAGGGTGTCGACGTCGTCGTCGGCACCGGCACCTCGATCGTCTCCGGCGAGGGCATGATCGCCACCGCCGGCGCCATCGACACCCATGTGCATGTGCTGTCGCCGCGCATCATGGAGGCGTCGCTCAGCTCCGGCGTCACCACGATCATCGGCCAGGAGTTCGGCCCCGTCTGGGGCGTCGGCGTCAACTCGCCGTGGGCCCTGAACCACGCCTTCAACGCCTTCGACGCCTGGCCCGTCAACATCGGCTTCCTCGGCCGTGGCTCGTCCTCCCACGGCGCGCCCCTGGTCGAGGCCCTCGCCGAGGGCGGCGCCCTGGGCTTCAAGGTCCACGAGGACATGGGCGCCCACACCCGGGCCCTGGACACCGCCCTGCGGGTCGCCGAGGAGCACGACGTCCAGGTCGCCCTGCACAGCGACGGCCTCAACGAGTGCCTGTCGGTCGAGGACACCCTGCGCGTCCTGGACGGCCGTACGATCCACGCCTTCCACATCGAGGGCTGCGGCGGCGGCCATGTACCGAACGTGCTCAAGATGGCGGGCGTGCCGAACGTCATCGGCTCCTCCACCAACCCCACCCTGCCCTTCGGTCGGGACGCGGTCGCCGAGCACTACGGCATGATCGTCTCCGTCCACGACCTGAAGACGGACCTGCCCGGCGACGCCGCCATGGCCCGTGACCGCATACGCGCGGGCACGATGGGCGCCGAGGACGTGCTGCACGACCTGGGCGCGATCGGCATCACCTCCTCCGACGCCCAGGGCATGGGCCGCGCGGGCGAGACCGTGCGCCGCACCTTCGCCATGGCCGGGAAGATGAAGGCCGAGCTCGGCCCCATGGCCGGCGACGGCGAGCACGACGACAACGCGCGTGTGCTGCGCTACATGGCCAAGCTCACCATCAACCCCGCGATCGCCCACGGCCTCTCCCACGAGGTCGGCTCGATCGAGGTCGGCAAGCTCGCCGACATCGTGCTGTGGCTGCCCCAGTACTTCGGCGCCAAGCCGCAGCTGGTCCTGAAGTCCGGCTTCCCCGCGTGGGGTGTCACCGGCGACCCCAACGCCGCCACCGACACCTGCGAGCCGCTCGTCCTCGGCCCGCAGATCGGCGGCCACGGAGCCACCGCAGCCGAGATCTCCGTCGCCTTCGTCGCCGGAGCCGCCCTCGAGCAGGGCAACGACCGGATGACCACCCGGCGCCGCCGGGTCGCCGTCCGCGGCACCCGTGGGATCGGCCCCGCCGACCTGCTCCTCAACTCCCGTATCGGCGACGTCCAGGTCGACGCCCACAGCGGTCTCGTCAGCCTCGACGGAGAAGCCCTCCGGTCCGAGCCCGCCGACTCCGTCTCCCTCAACCGCCTGTACTTCCTGTAAGGAGCCCTCCTATGAGCAACACCCGTGGCGCCGACGGCTTTCGCATGCCCGCCGAGTGGGCTCCGCACGAGCGCACCTGGATGGCCTGGCCCAGCCCCAACGCCACCTTCACCAACGACGAGGAACTGCACACCGCCCATACCGCCTGGGGTGAGGTCGCCCGCACCATCCGCCGCTTCGAGCCGGTGACCGTCGTGGTCGGCCCCGGCGAGACCGGCAACGCCCGTACGTATCTGGGTGACGACGTCGACATCGTCGAGCAGGAGCTGAACGACGCCTGGATGCGCGACATCGGCCCCACCTTCGTCACCAACGGCACCGAGATCCGCGCGGTGGACTGGGTCTTCAACGGCTGGGGCGCCCAGGACTGGGCCAGCTGGGAGCACGACTCCAAGATCGCGGCGCATGTCGCCGATCGGGCGGGCGTGGCCACGTACGCCTCGAAGCTCGTGAACGAGGGCGGCGGCATCCACGTCGACGGCGAGGGCACGGTCCTGCTGACCGAGACCGTCCAGCTCGGCCCGGAGCGCAACCCGGACTGGACCAAGGAGCAGGTCGAGGCCGAGATCCACGCCCACCTGGGCACCACCAAGGCCATCTGGCTGCCCCGCGGCCTGACCGCCGACTACGACACCTACGGGACCCTGGGCCACGTCGACATCGTCGCCTCCTTCGCCCGCCCCGGCACGGTCCTGGTACACACCCAGCCCGACCCGGCGCACCCGGACCGCGAGGTCTCCAAGGAGATCGTCGCGTTCCTGCGTACCCAGACGGATGCGAAGGGCCGCGCCCTGGAGGTCATCGAGGTGGCCGCGCCGACCGTCCTGCAGGAGGACGGCGGCTGGGTCGACTACTCGTACATCAACCACTACATCTGCAACGGCGGCGTGGTGCTGTGCGGCTTCGGCGACGCCGAGCGCGACGAGAACGCGGTGTCGATCTTCCGCAGCCTCTTCCCGGACCGCGAGGTGGTCCTGGTGGACGCGCGCCCGATCTTCGCGAACGGCGGCGGCATCCACTGCATCACGCAGCAGCAGCCGCGCGTCTGATCCTCCCCCGTCGCCGGGGCCGGCCGGGGTCCCCACCCGGACCGGCCCCGGCGACGCGGCACTCAGGGGTAGCTGGAGACGTTGCCGTAAGCAGCCTTGCCCTTGCCGAAGTGATCTTCGAGGGACACCCTCCACCAGCCCGCTGACAGACCACCTACGACAGAACCATCAGGCAGCAACCGCAGGCCGCCCGGCCCGTATGCTGAGACCCTCGCCCCGACCACGGAGAACACCCATGCCCGAGCCCGCCCGCACGCCGCGGCGGCGGCGGAATTCAGCCCCGCCCCGGGAGACCATGCTGGCCGCAGCCAGGGGCAGCATCGCCGAGCACGGGCTGGAGAAGCTGACCATGGCCGGGCTCGGCCGCGAGGTCGGGATGAGCAGTGGGCATCTGCTCTACTACTTCCGCACCAAGGACGAGCTGCTGCTGCAGACCCTGGAGTGGAGCGAGGAGCAGCTCGGCGTGCAGCGCCGGGCGGCGCTGGCCCGGCAGGTGCCGGTGCGGGAGCGGCTCGACGCGTTCGTCGACCTGTACGTCTCGGACGGCCCGCACGACCCGCACTGGACGCTCTGGCTGGAGCTGTGGAACCGCAGGGCCGACGTGGACGAGACGAGTCGCGCACGGCTGATGGACATCGAGCTGTCCTGGCACCGCGACCTGGTCGCCCTGCTTGTCGAGGGCGCCTCGCGGGGGGAGCTGCGCCCGGTGGACGCGAACAAGTTCGCCACTCGGATACGAGCCCTCCTCGACGGCTTCAGCACGCACATCGCGATGGGCCTGCCGGGCTCCGACCGGGACGGGATCCTCACTCACGTACGGGAGTTCCTGGACGAGGCGCTCGGCTGAGACCACCGATCGCCACCCTGCGGCAGCCGCTTCCGCATGAGCACGAGCGCGTCCGGGGCACCCCGCCGCCGATCCGGTACGGCGGACTGCCCGTACCGAAGCGGCCGTTCCCCCGACCGTGAACGAAACGCACATAAGACCGACCGATCGTTGCCCCGTGCACGGTTGTTACGTCCCCGGCCGGTGGGGCACGGTGACAGACCATGGGACGAGAGCAGTGGAAGAAGATCTGGGTCGGCTCCGCCGGCAACATGGTCGAGTGGTTCGACTGGTTCGTGTACGCGACCTTCGCGGTCTACTTCGCGGACTCGTTCTTCCCCGAAGGCAATGAGACCGCCAATCTCATGAACACCATGGGCATCTTCGCCGTCGGCTTCTTCATGCGGCCGGTCGGCGGCTGGATGCTCGGCCGGATCGGTGACCGCAGAGGGCGCAAGGCCGCGCTGACCCTCACCGTCACCCTCATGTCGGCCTCGGCGGTCCTCATCGCCGTCGCGCCGACGTACGCCGTGGCCGGCTACGGCGGCGTCGCCGTCCTGCTCGTGGCCCGGCTGCTCCAGGGCCTCTCCGTCGGCGGCGAGTACGCCGCCAGCGCCACGTACCTCACCGAGGCGTCCGCACCCGGCCGGCGCGGCTTCGCCTCCAGCTTCCAGTACGTGTCCATGACCGCCGGGCAGCTCGTCGGCCTCGGACTCCAGATCGTCCTGCAGCGCACCATGTCCGATGCGGCCCTGCACAGTTGGGGCTGGCGCATCCCGTTCATCGTCGGGGCGCTCGGCGCGGCCATCGTCTTCTATCTGCGCCGCTCCATGCTGGAGACCGAGGTGTACGCGGAGTCGGGCGCCGCCGACCAGGAGGACCGCGGCACGCTCAAGGCGCTGTGGCAGCACAAGCGCGAGGCGTTCCTGGTGATGGCGCTGACCATGGGCGGGACCGTCGCGTACTACACGTACACGACCTACCTCACCAAGTTCCTCTCGAAGAGCGCAGGCATGGAGAAGTCCACGGCCTCGCTCGTCAGCTTCTGCGCCCTGTTCGTCTTCATGTGCATCCAGCCGCTCGCGGGCATGCTGTCCGACCGGATCGGCCGCCGCCCGCTGCTGATCACGTTCGCGGTCGGCTCGACCTTCCTGACCGTGCCGATCATGACCATGCTGAAGCACGCGGGCACCTTCTGGCCCGCGTTCGGGCTGGCGCTGCTCGCCCTGGTCGTGGTCACGGGCTACACCTCGATCAACGCCTGCGTGAAGGCCGAGCTCTTCCCGACCGGCATCCGCGCGCTGGGCGTCGCCCTCCCGTACGCCCTCGCCAACGCCCTCTTCGGCGGCACCGCCGAATACGTGGCGCTCTGGTTCAAGAAGGCCGGCATCGAGTCCGGCTTCTACTGGTACGTGGCGGGCTGCGCCGCGGTCTCCCTGGTCGTCTATCTGACGATGCGCGAGACCCGCGACATCGACCTGGGCCGGGTCGGCGCGGTGGCTCCCCAGGACGGGCGGACGGAGCCGGCCGGAGCGACGAGCGTCACGCCCGCATCCTGAGACGGCCGACGGCGCGGGGGCAGCGCTGTGCGAGACTGCCTCCGTGTCCTCGTTCGTCATGATTATTGGCAACAGGCGCGCCGGTCCGCAGTGACCGTCCCGTACCACCACGTACGGAGCGGCCACCGTGCCCCAGACCCGCGCGCAGACCTCTCGCACCCGCGAGGGGTTTTTTCGTTTTCCGGCCCTCACCTCGGCCGGGGCGATGCGCGCGGGATGATGGGGGCAAGTGGAGCCCAATCGTCCGGATCCACTCATCCGACAGGAGTCAGACCAGCATGACCACCGAGGCCAAGCCCACCGACGACAGCTTCCATGTCTTCGACACCACACTGCGCGACGGTGCACAGCGTGAAGGCATCAACCTGACGGTCGCGGACAAGCTGACCATTGCCCGGCACCTGGACGACTTCGGCGTGGGCTTCATCGAGGGCGGCTGGCCCGGCGCCAACCCCCGCGACACGGAGTTCTTCGCCCGGGCCCAGCAGGAGATCGAGTTCAAGAACGCCGAGCTGGTCGCCTTCGGCGCGACCCGCAGGGCCGGTGCCAAGGCCGCCGAGGACCCCCAGGTCAAGGCGCTGCTGGAGTCCGGAGCCCCGGTGATCACGCTGGTCGCCAAGTCGCACGACCGGCATGTGGAACTCGCCCTGCGCACCACCCTCGAAGAGAACCTGGAGATGGTCCGCGACACCGTCTCCTACCTGCGCGAACAGGGCCGCCGGGTCTTCGTCGACTGCGAGCACTTCTTCGACGGCTACCGGGCCAACCCCGAGTACGCCAAGGACGTCGTCCGGGCTGCCCACGGGGCCGGCGCCGACGTCGTCATCCTCTGTGACACCAACGGCGGGATGCTCCCCGCCCAGGTCCAGGCCGTCGTCTCCACCGTCCTCGCCGACACCGGCGCCCGGCTCGGTATCCACGCCCAGGACGACACCGGCTGCGCCGTCGCCAACACCCTGGCCGCCGTCGACGCGGGCGCCACGCACGTCCAGTGCACCGCCAACGGGTACGGCGAGCGGGTCGGCAACGCCAACCTCTTCCCCGTCGTCGCCGCCCTGGAACTCAAGTACGGCAAGAGCGTCCTCCCGGAGGGCGCGCTCGCCGAAATGACCCGTATCTCGCACGCCATCGCCGAGGTCGTCAACCTCACACCCTCCACCCACCAGCCCTATGTGGGTGTTTCCGCCTTCGCCCACAAGGCCGGACTGCACGCCTCCGCCATCAAGGTCGACCCCGACCTCTACCAGCACATCGATCCGGCGCTGGTCGGCAACACCATGCGGATGCTCGTCTCCGACATGGCGGGCCGCGCCTCCATCGAGCTCAAGGGCAAGGAGCTCGGCATCGACCTCGGGGGCAACCGCGAGCTCGTCGGCCGGGTCGTCGAGCGGGTCAAGGAGCGCGAGCTCAAGGGCTACACGTACGAAGCCGCGGACGCCTCCTTCGAACTGCTGCTGCGCGCCGAGGTCGAAGGCCGGGTACGCCGCTACTTCCGTACGGAGTCCTGGCGCGCGATCGTCGAGAACCGACCCGACGGCACGCACGCCAACGAGGCGACCGTGAAGCTCTGGGCGAAGGGCGAGCGGATCGTCGCCACCGCCGAGGGCAACGGCCCGGTCAACGCCCTCGACCGGGCGCTGCGCGTCGGCCTGGAGCGGATCTACCCGCAGCTCGCCAAGCTGGAGCTGGTCGACTACAAGGTCCGCATCCTGGAGGGCCGCACCGGCACCGAGTCCACCACCCGCGTGCTGATCACCACGGGCGACGGCACCGGTGACTGGGCGACCGTCGGCGTCGCGGAGAACGTCATCGCCGCGTCCTGGCAGGCGCTGGAGGACGCGTACACCTACGGTCTGCTGCGGGCCGGGGTCGAGCCCACGGAGTAGTCGCGCGGTCCGGGGCGGGCCCACGGCATGGTCGCCGTGGGCCCGCCCCGGACCGGTTCTTGAGGCGCACAGGAGTTGAGGCCTTTCACGGTCACAAGGCCCTGAAAGGCCCGCCCATGCTCTTGGACTCGCACGGTGACCGGGCGGTCAGGACTCCGCCCTGCACGGTCAGTTCTCGGCCTCTGCCTTCAGGTTGTGGAGCCAGGCGTCCAGTGAGGCGTCCAATGCCGCCTGGAGTGCGGGGACATCTGCCTCGACAGGTGCTCCGGCCCAGGACTCCTCGGTGTGGACGTGCACGCCGTCCCGGCGCGGGGTGAAGGTCCACACGGTCTGACCGACGCGTACGCGCGCCTTGCGGTGCAGCATCTGCCAGGCGGTGATGCCGTTGACGACCGCGGTCTCGGCCTCGGCGGTGGCGGCGATTTCGGTGGCGGCGGCTTCTGAAAGTCGTTGCTGCCCACCCGCCGGCTCCGTCGGCCACCGCGCAGCAGTGAGGGCGCCCGCACCGCTGTTTTGCCGCGGTTGCGGGCGCCCTTGTATTCCCTGGATCAGCGTCCTGCCCGAGCCCGGCCTACCGGGGGCAGGGGCGGCGCATCAGCGGGGGAGCTGTTGCTACAGGTTCTGGTCGATCTGCATCTCCCGGACCTTGTCGTCACTGTGCGTCTTGTCATTCTTGATGGTGTACGTCGTCGCCGGGCCGGTGCCGCTGACCTTGGTGATCTCGCCCTGGCACTTCTTGTTGTCCTCGTTCCGGTACGCCACGCGCTGACCCTCGTTGTGCTGCATTGACTTCTCCACTTCTCGATCTCGACCGGCAAGGGCCGCCCCGGCTCTTCAGCCCGGGCTGCCCCGTCCGGCGCCCGCTTCTCGTGCGGTGCGCTATGCCAGATCACACCGTGTCCGGGCAACCAGCGACTCCAGAGAGCCCAATGGGGTCAACTTCCGGGCGAATCCCGTGTCGTCCCCCATGTCCCCTTGCGAGGTGACGGCAGGGGGTCCGGTGGGCGGTGGTGACTCGGGCGGCGGGTCCGAGCCTGCGACGGGTGCGTTCCGGACGGCAGGGTGTGCAGTACCGGGGCTGTCCGAGATGTGCTGTCACATGGCCGGGGCCGCCTCCCACATCGGCGACCGGGTCGCCGCCGGCGGCCCGCACGAGTTCGGCGAATGCGCCCAGCATCGCGCGCCCCAGCAGGTCGCCCTCGAACGCGGGGCGTACGAGCTCGGCATAGTCGACTGCAACGGTGTCGTACGACGCCCGGGTTTCGCGCAGGTGGGACGGCTCGGCCATGCCGCAGATCCTCTTGCTCCCGGCCCGGACGGCGTCGGACCCGCGGCGGAAGGAAATACCGAGCGCCCGCCTTCCTCCCCGGCGGGGGAATGGAAGGCGGGCGCGCTCGGGCCGGAGGACTTCCGGGGATCAGGCCTGCGGGGCGGCCTTGATCGCGGAGATGTCGAAGTTCAGCTTGACCTTGTCGCTGACCATCACGCCGCCGGTCTCCAGCGCCGCGTTCCAGGTCAGGCCCCAGTCGGAGCGGAGGATGTCCGCGCTGCCCTCGAAGCCGACGCGCTCGTTGCCGTAGACATCGGTGGCGGAGCCGTTGAACTCCAGGTCGATGGCGAGCGGGCGCGTGACGTCCTTGATGGTGAGGTCGCCGGTGATGCGGTACGTGTCGCCGCCCAGCTGCTCGGCGTGCGTGGAGCGGAACGTCATGAGGGGGAACTTCTCGGCGTCGAAGAAGTCGCCGCTGACCAGGTGGCCGTCGCGGTCGGCGATACCGGTGTCGACGCTGGAGATCTTGACGTCGATCGAGGCGGTGGAGTTCGCCGGGTTGTGACCGTCGAGCTTCAGGCTGCCCTCGTGCTCGCCGAAGGTGCCGCGCACATTGGTGACCATGGCGTGCCGCACGGTGAAGCCGATGCTGCTGTGGGCCGGGTCGATGGCGTACTCGCCGGTCAGGGCGGCCAGGGCCGGGTCCACGGCGACGGTGGCGGGGGCGGACAGGGTGGCGGTGGACTTGCGGTTGAACAGAGCCATGGCTCCTCCTCGGGGGACGTGATCGAGCGGCAGTCGAAGTGGATGTTTAACCTTCAACGAGATTGACTGTAGACGCATCTTGTTCAAAGTTCAACATCAAGGATCTGATCCGTTTCCGGAAGGGCGACGTTCACCTCGCGGCCACGTGGGGCCCTCTGGCGGACGCGCGTAGAACTCGGGCACTATTTCCCTGCCCCAGTTGTCATGAGCAGGAGGAGTCTCCCCATGGTGTCCCGTATGACCCTGCGCCCCGTCCTGACCGCCCTCGCCCTCGTTCTCGGCGTCCTTTTCGCCCCCGGCGTCGGTGTCCTCGGCAGTGGCGCCACCCAGGCCCATGCCGTCACGAAGCTCACCCACGCCCAGGCCACCGCCCGGTTCAGCTCGTCCGGGATCACCTGGTCGTCCTCCGGTGGCTGCTCCAACCGCAACGTCGCGACCTGCACGTCGTTCGACCAGCTCAACCTGGCCACCGCCCAGGGCGCCCAGACCCTCAAGAGCGCCACGGGCTGTGCGCTGAACATCACCGGCGGCACCGAGACCGGGCACGCCAGTGGTACGTATTCGCACTGGAACGGCTACAAGCTCGACTTCGCCAGGTCCACCTGCCTCACGAACTACGTCCACGGCGTCTTCACCTACATAGGGCTGCGCGGTGACGGCGCCCCCCAGTACAAGTCCGCCTCCGGCAACATCTACGCGGACGAGGGCAACCACTGGGACGTGACGTACTACAACTGCGGCGGCTGCTGACCGCGCGCTGTATCTGCTTGCACGGGTGCCCCCGTTCCGACGGAACGGGGGCACCCGTGCGTGCGTTTCGGACGTGCCAGGCGATCGGGATCGTTTTCCGCAGGTATCAGCCGGCTCCGTGCCGCCTGGCGAGGAGACGGATCTCCTGCATGGCGCCCGGCTGCTCCAGCAGCATCGTCCCGGCCTCGCGCCCTTCGTGGTGGATGCGCAGCCGCGGGCCGTCGGCGATCACGCGCAGTTCCGGCCACGGGTGCCGCCACAGGAGGGCGGAGCGCTCCCACATCTGCATCCCGTGGGTGGTCACGCGAAGTTGATACTGCGGGCCTTCGTGGGCTGTGGGCGGTGTGTGTTCGGTGTACGGGGGCCGGACGGTGTAGGTGGCGACCACCTTCTCCCCGGGCTCCAGGGCATCGTTGCGGATGCCGCGCCGGCGGCCGATCTGCGACCCGGTCCAGCCGACGAGTCCCATCGTCAGCAAAGTCACGGCCAGCAGCACCCACCAAGGCAGGCCGGCCCTGACTCCGTAGCCGACGACCGCCACCCCCGCAAGGAGCGCCGTCACGGCGGCGCCCAACAGCCGCGCATGCAGGATGCGCCGGCCCCGACCTTCGTCCAGGCCCTGGCCCCCTTTGATTCCCTGCCCCCTCGTTCCCCAGGAGCAGACCTTCTTTTCGCCTCGCCGCCGGGTGGCCGGTGCGGCGTTCCGCGCCCGGTCGGCGGCCGCCCGCGGACCCGCCCCGATCGCCTGTACGGCGGCCGAGCGCACAGCTCCCCGTGTCCTGATCATGGCCGGCGCATAGGCGTTGACCCCGCCGGGCAACGAGCGGTTTTACAGGGCGAGTTCGCATGTCGCGGGCGCGGCCGAGGCGCTCCGAACCGACGCAACGCATGGGAATGATCCCACCCTCCCGCGCGGACGGCGTGGCCCCGTGTCCTTTCTTCCCAACATGAGTACCTGCACTCATGAACACTTCAGTCCCTCACGGCGAAAGTGGGATCATGTCTCTACGGAAGAGCAGCCTCGCTATCGCCGCTGTGGTCGCCGCCCTCGCCCTGGCGGGGTGCGGGACGACAGCGGACGACGTGTTCTCCAACCTCAACGGCAATGGCTCACCCGACGCAGAAGGCGTCCACACGCGCACGCCGCACGCGCCGAAGGAAGACGCACCGCCGAACTACTTCGACAACAACCGGGTCCGCCAGCCGGGGAAGATGGGACCGGAGGACGAGAAGAAGGCCAGGCAGAAGGCTGTGGAGGTCGAGCACGTCCTGAGCGAACTGCGCCTGGACGGCAAGATCAGCCCGGAGGAGGTGGGACCTGCGCTCGAACGGCTCGCCGGTTCCTCCCATGTCGCCGTGGGCGATCTACTGGTGGGTGTCGGAACGAAGAAGGCAGAAGGCAGCGACTTCGGAATCTGGATTGGCACATCGGCATGCGTCACCGGGGCCGTCAGCAAGGACCGCGTATGGGCCACCGCCAACGGTCATTACCCCGAGACGGGTTGCATGACCCCAGCGCCCGCGCACTGACTCGGTTGGGTCACCCGAGCCGGTACGTACGGACCACCGTCACACCGTGGCGCCGAGGAAGGCGACCCAGGCGGCGGGGGGAACGGTGAGGACGGGGCCGTCGGTGACCTTGGAGTCGCGGATGTGCACGGCGGCGGGGTGGGCGGAGACCTCGACGCAGTTGCCGCCCTGGTCGGTGCTGTAGCTGGACTTGTGCCAGTCGTAGCCGACTTCGAGGCAGTCGCCGCCCTGGCTGCTGCTGTAGCTGGACTTGAACCAGGCAAGGGCGGTGGTACGGGGAGCCGGGTGTGCTGCGCGGGTCATGACTCTCCAAGCAGTTCGTCCAGTAGGCGCGCGCTCTTCTCGACGGAAAGCGCCTGTGAACGCAGCATCCCATACAACTGATGAAGCACGCTGACGTCGTCTGGGTCCTCGTGCAGGTAGCTGGTCAGTTGCCCCTCCACATAGGCGAGGTGGTCGTGATCGGGGGTCTCCAGCAGCACCATCGGTCCCGCGAGTCCCGCGTGCTTCGGTAGCTTCATCGGCATGATCTGAAGCCACAGGAAGGGGAGTTCCATGCACTGGCGCAGATGCCGGATCTGTTCCCGCAGCATGGCGAGGTCCCCGATCTCGCTACGCAGAATGCTCTCCTCCAGCACGAAGTGCAGCATCGGGCGGGGCTTGCGGTTGAGCAGCTTCTGCCGGTCGAGCCGGGCGGCTACCCACTCCTCCAGCTGGTCCTCTTCGAGAGGTGGATAGAGGCAGGAGAAGACGAACTGGATGTATTCCTCGGTCTGGAGCAACCCCGGCACCACTTGGCTCTGATACGAGAGCAGCGTCACCGCCTCCTGCTCGTACTCCACGAAGTCCTGGACGAATGCAGGGAATCGCTCCTTCTGCGGCACCTTCGACACCGCGACCTGCAACACCCCCTTCGTGTCGAAGAGTTCGTCCAGCTGGGTCGCGAAGTCCGCCTGCAGCGTCCTGCGTCCCTGTTCGATCGACGCGATCGTGTCCTCGCCCACGCAGCACTGATCAGCCAGCGCCGCCTGCGTCATCCGGGCCGCCTTGCGGAACGTCGCCAGCTGGGCGCCGATCAGGTGCCAGGAGGTGATCCGCTTGTTCTTCTTCGCCGAGTGCATGAACTGCCTCTCCCCGTCGCGAAACCCGGATGACCCGTCAGGAGCCGTACAAGTGCGTTGTACGACTCGACGCACTGATCAACGGTAATGACTTTGTGTGACGTTGGCTGGGTGAACGAACCAACTCAACTCCCCCACTTCCGCGAGGCGTTCCACCGTCGGGAACGCCGGTCCGTGCCGCTCGTACGGCAGTTCGTGCGTGAGGCTCTCGTCGACTGGGCGTGCGAGGCCCGCGCCGACGATGTACTGCTCTGCGTGAGCGAACTCGTCACGAATGCCCTGCTGCACGGCGTCCCGCCCGGTCGCGGTTTCCGCATCCACCTCTACTTGGAGCCGGCCGACGGCGTCCTGCGTGCCGAGGTCCACGACAGCGGCGACGGGGAGGTGCGCCTCGCCGATGCGGGTGCGGCGTCCGACGCGGAGGGCGGGCGGGGGCTGCTGCTGGTGGCGGCGCTCGCCGACAGGTGGGGAGTGGGGGAGCGGAACCCCGGCAAGGTGGTGTGGTGCGAGTTCGCGATGCGCAGGGCGGCCCCGCGTCCCGGGCCGGATGGAATCGTTAACGGAAACGTACTTCTGGGAAGTGTGATTCCGTAAGCTGCGCACGAAGGTGGTCGCTCCTCATGGCCGGAAAACCCCGCAATCTCGCCAAGCCGTCCGACATGTTCGACCGGCAGCGGGAGTGGAGCGAGCTCACCGCGTTCGCCGCCGACCCGGGCCCCGAGGCGACTCTCGGCGTCGTGTCGGGGCGGCGGCAGGGGAAGTCGTTCCTCCTCGACTCGCTCGCCCGCGCTGCGGGCGGCTTCTACTTCTGTGCGTACGAGGCGACGGAGGCGGAGTCGCTGCGCCGGTTCGGGGAGGAGCTGGGCCAGTACACGGGGGCGGCCGGGCCGCTGCGTTTCGACCGGTGGGAGCAGTGCGTCGACGCGCTGCTCGCGCTGGGACGGGAGAAGCCGGTGCCGGTGGTGATCGATGAGTTCCCGTACCTCGCCCGCGCCACCCCGTCCCTCCCCTCCATTGTTCAGGTCGCCTACGGCCCGCGTCGTCCCGAGCGGCTGGAGTCCCGCACCCGGCTTCTGCTGTGCGGCAGTTCGCTCGCGTTCATGGGCGGGCTGCTCGGCGGAACGTCTCCGCTCCGGGGGAGGGCGAGCCTTGAACTCATCGTCCAGCCCCTCGACTTCCGGCAGGCGGCGGCCTTCTGGGGCATCGACGATCCCCGGCTCGCACTCCTCGTACACAGCGTGGTAGGCGGCACTCCCGCATACCGCCGCGAGTTCGTACGCGACGACGTCCCTGCCGGACTCGATGATTTCGACTCCTGGGTGTGCCGTACCGCCCTGTCCCCGCGCTCGCCCCTCTATCGGGAGGCCCGATACCTGCTGGCCGACGAATCCGATCTGCGGGACCGGGCGCTCTACCATTCCGTACTTGGGGCACTGGCCTCGGGAAACGCTACGGCCGGTGGGATCGCGGGCTGTCTGGGGCGACCGGCAGGCGACATCACGACTCCGCTCACGGTGCTCCAGGACTGTGGTCTCGTACGCCGCGAAGTGGACGCCTTCCGTAAGAACCGGAGTGCGTACCGCATCGGTGAACCGCTGATCGCGTTCGACCACGTCGTCTCACGGACCAAGCTCGCCCTGCTCGACCGGGGACTGGCGGAGCAGGTCTGGGAAGGTTCCCGTGCCCGGTTCCTGTCGGCGGTGGTCGGGCCGCACTTCGAGCAGATCTGCCGGGAATGGGTGGCGCACTTTGCGGCCCCGGAAACGTTCGGCGGCATGCCGATCGATGTCTCGTACGGGACGGTCGCCGACCCGGCGGCCCGCACCAGCCACGAAGTCGATGTGGTCGTGCGCGGGGCCGTCGGACAGGACAACGGGGTGCTGTTCTCCCTGGGGGAGGCCAAGTGGGACCAGGTCATGGGGGAGAGGTATCTGGAGCGACTGCGGCACATCAAGGAACTGCTCACCGGCCGCGGAATCGACACCTCTGCCGTACGGCTCTCCTGTTACAGCGGGGCCGGCTTCACCGACGACCTGCGGAGTGCGCAAGCCAGGGGTGAGGTCGCCCTCGTGGATCTGCGGCGGCTGTACGCGGCTGAGTGAACGCCGAGCGCCTGCCGAACGTCGGGCCGGGGGTGCCGTGCGTGAAGCGGCGTCAGTCGGTGGATGCCAACCGTCCACTTGGACTTACGCATCACGGTTGTTGGACTGGAACGCCCCTCGGGGCCGTACGTCGTTGACGGTGTGCCGACATGGGGACTACTCAGAGCACATGTCGCGAAGATTCACTTCGGCGGGCGCTGTCGCCGCCGCCTCAGCCGCCGTCCTGGCGCTCGTGGGGACCGCACTCCCCGCCGCAGCCGCCACCCCGTCACCCGCCGCAGTCGGCACTGCCGTCCCCGCGGACGCCGCCGTCATCGGATCGCCGCAGCTCTCGGTCGCCGTCGCCGACGACTTCCCGCGCGTCCTGTCGTACACCGACCGGGCCAGCGGCAACCAGCTGTCCGGTTCCACGGTGCCGGTCACCGAGGTCACCCTCAACGGCACCGCACACGCCGTGAAGCTCAAGGCCGCGCCCGAGGTCACCGACACGACCGCCCGCTACACGCTGACCTTCCCCGATCTGCCCGGCATCGAGATCGACGCCTCGCTCTCGGTCTCCGGGCGCGCCACCACCTTCAAGGTGACGGCCGTCCGCGACACCGAGGCGTTCCGGGTCGGCACCATCGACATCCCCGGCCACGACCTGGTCTCCGTCGGCTCCACCGACACCGGCGCCGCCACCGCGTTCACCCGGCTCGACCCGGACTCCACGCGGACCGCCGACGTCTTCGCCAAGGTCACCGCGGACACCGCCGCCGACAAGGCGCCGGTCGGTGCCTCGTACGCGTTTCTCAACACCGGTTCGCTCGCGGCGGCCATCGAGTCCAACTCTTCGTACGACAAGCCGTCCGGCGCCACCGGCGGCGACGACGCCCGGTTCTGGCACCAGGCCCGCAAGGCCGACGACGGCAGCGTCCGGGTCGGCGTCTGGTCCGGGCAGTGGACCTACCGCGGCGAGGGCGCACCGCAGCCGGAGAGCGGCGCGGACCTGCCCTGGGCCAAGGTCGTCGTCACGCCCGACGCCAACGGCGACAAGGCCGTCGACTGGCAGGACGGCGCGATTGCGTTCCGCACCATCGGCGTCACCGCGCCCGGCAGCGACGACACGGCGGACCGGGTCATCACCCACATCCCGTTCAACTTCGCCAGCCAGGCCACCCATCCCTTCCTGCGGACCCTCGACGACGTCAAGCGGGTCTCGCTGTCCACGGACGGCCTCGGGCAGATGGCGATCCTCAAGGGGTACGCCTCCGAGGGACACGACTCCGCCCACCCCGACTACGGCGGCAACTACAACAAGCGCGCCGGCGGGCTGAAGGACCTCAACACCCTGCTGAAGGACGGCAAGAAGTGGGGCGCCACCTTCGGCGTCCACGTCAACGCCACCGAGGCGTACGCGGAGGCCAACGCCTTCGACGAGAAGCTCGTCGACAAGACGAAGCCCGGCTGGAACTGGCTCGGCCAGAGCTACTACATCAACCAGCGCCACGACGTGAACAGCGGCAACCTCGCCCGCCGCTTCCAGCAGCTGCGCGACGAGACCGACCCCAACCTCAGCCTGGTCTACATCGACGTCTACTACTCCCACGGCTGGATCGCCGACAAGACCCTCCAGTCCATCCAGAAGCAGGGCTGGAACATGGCCACCGAGTGGGCCGACAAGTTCGAGCGCGGCTCGCTCTGGTCGCACTGGGCCAATGACCTCGACTACGGCGGCGCCACCAACAAGGGCCTCAACTCGCAGATCATCCGGTTCATCCGGAACAGCGAGAAGGACGTCTGGAACAACAACCCGGTCCTCGGCCAGACCGCCATCGACGAGTTCGAGGGCTGGACCGGCGAGACCGACTGGAACGCCTTCTACGACAACATCTGGCAGCGCAACCTGCCCGCGAAGTTCCTCCAGCAGCAGAAGATCACCCGCTGGGACGGCAACGACATCACCTTCACCGGCGATGTCCGGGGCACGGTCGAGGACGGCAGGCGGACCTTCTACGACCACGGCCGCAAGGTCCTCAGCGGCACGGACTACCTGCTGCCGTGGGACGGCGGCAAGAAGCTGTACCACTACAGCAAGTCCGGTGGTACGAGCAGCTGGGCGGTGCCGTCGACCGGCTCGTACACCGTCTACAAGCTCACCGACAACGGCCGGGTGAAGACCGGCACGGTCAAGCCCGTCGACGGGAAGATCACGCTGACGGCCACCGCCGGACAGCCGTACGTCCTCTACCCGGACCGCGCGCCCTCCGCCGCCGACCCGAAGTGGGGCGAGGGCAGCGGGGTCGCCGACCCCGGCTTCAACGACAACGGGCTGACCGCCTGGACGAAGACCGGCACCGCCGTCCGCGACACCGACGGTCAGGGCCGCAACAGCGCCAAGCTCTCCGGCACCGGCACGGCGGCCCTCGCGCAGACCATCACCGGCCTCAAGCCCGGCAAGCGCTACACCGCCTCCGCGCTGATCGAGGTCGAGCGCGGAAAGTCCCGGCACACGACGCTCTCGATCGGCGGGAAGTCCGTCGCCGTGGACCGCTCGACCATCGAGGACAACGTCGCCGCATCGGACTGGCACGGCACGTACTTCCAGCGGGCCAAGGTGAACTTCACCGCCCCCGAGAACGGCCGCGCCACCTTCCGCATCGAGGCGGCCAAGGGCAGCGCCGCCACCGTGCGGGCCGATGACGTACGCATCGTCGCCAATGCCCCGGCGACCAAGCAGAACACCGTCGTGTACGAGGACTTCGAGGACGTCGATCAGGGCTGGGGCCCCTTCCAGAAGGGTGACGCGGGCGGCTCCACCGACCCCCGCACGGTCGTCTCCCAGCTGCACGCCCCGTACACCCAGGCCGGCTGGAACGGGAAGCTCGTCGACGACGTGATCGGCGGCAAGGAGTCCCTCAAGGCCCACGAGGAGAACAGCGGACTCGTCTACCGGACCGCGCCCTGGACCGTACCGATGACCGACGGCCACCGGTACAAGGTCGAATACGACTACCAGTCCAGCCACGCCGGTGCCTACGAGTGGGTCGACGGCTACGACCGGATCACGGCCGACGGCACCCCCGACTCGGTCGAGACCCGCACCACGGCGATCGGTCAGCAGCGCACCACGGGACACTTCTCCGAGACCGTCACGGCGGGCTGCGGTGACACCTGGACCGGGCTGCGCAAGCGTGACGACGCACCCGACGGTGCCGACTTCGTCCTGGACGGGTTCACCGTGACCGACCTCGGCGCCGCCCCGGCCGGTGAGATGGCCGCCTGCGGAACGCTCAGCGTCGACCCGGCCGCGGAAACCCTGGAGCCGGGCGTCGCCAATGTCGTCGAGGCGAACTTCACCAACTACGAGGCGACGTCGGTCACCGGCGTCTCGGTGAGCCTCACCGTCCCGGACGGCTGGAAGGCCGAGCCCGTGGGCGCGGTCACCTTCGACTCGGTCGCGGCGGGCGCCAAGGCCACCGCCGGCTGGCGGGTCACTCCGCCGGCGGACGCCAAGTACCAGACGTACAACCTGAGTTCCGAGGTGTCGTACACGGTCGGCGGCGCGAAGCGGACCCTCGGCGCGCAGACGTCCGTACGGACGCTGCCGCCGCCGCCCACCACGGACAGCTGGGCCAGCGACCTGGACTGGACCGCCGCCGACAACGGCTGGGGACCGGTCGAGCGTGACCTCTCCAACGGTGAGACGGGATCCGGCGACGGCTCCCCGCTGACGATCGGCGGCACCGTCTACGCCAAGGGCCTGGGCAGCCACGCCCCCGCGAGGATCCGCTACTACCTGGGCGGCCAGTGCACCTCGTTCACCGCCGAGGTCGGCGTGGACGATGTCCAGAAGAGCGCGGGCAGCGTGCAGTTCGGCGTCACGGCAGACGGCACGGAGAAGGTGAAGTCGCCGGTACTGAAGGCGGCCGACAACGCCTGGTCGCTCACGGCGGACGTCACCGGTGCGAAGTACGTCGAGCTGGTCGTCGGGGACGGCGGCGACGGCAACGGCAACGACCACGCGGACTGGGGCAACGCACGGTTCCACTGCGGGAGCTGACCGGGCGATCGGTGAGCACTGAGCAATGAGCGGTGCAGGGGGGCGGGGCCGGTCTCGGTCCCGCCCCCTTCCCGTTCCCACGAGCGCGTGCTAAACCGGCGGGCGCCCGGTCTGCACCACTGAGGTTCCGGAGGTCTTGTTGTGCCACTCCTGCCCGCCTGGTCACGCCGTGCTTTTCTGGCCACCAGTACCGCCACCGCACTCGGCCTGGCCCTCCCCGGACAGGCCCGGGCAGCCGACGCACCCGCCGACGAGTTCGACACCCTCCGGCTGCGCTGGGTCGATCTCGCGCTCGGCACCGGGTACGACGACGCCGCCGAGCCCTACGCCTCTCGGCTCGCCGGGACCGGTGGACTCGCCGCGGGGTTCCGCGCCACCATGGCCCTCGCAGCGGCCTCCCTCTGGGCCGACCGTCCCTTCGACCCGCCGTCCGGCATCACCGCGAGCTACAGCCGCCTGTGGACGATGACCCAGGCGTACGCCCAGCAGGGCACCGGCCACACCGGTGACACCGCGCTCCTCGCCGACATCGTCCGAGGCCTCGACCACCTCGCCGCGACGATCTACAACCCCACCACCACCCGGTACGGCAACTGGTGGGAATGGCAGATCGGCAGCCCACGCCTCCTCATGGACATCGTCGCCGTCCTCCACGACCACCTCACCGAGGAACAGCGGCAGGCCGCCTGCGCCGCGGTGGACCACTTCATCCCCGACGCCATGCTCGGCGACTACAGCGGCACGTCCACCGGCGCCAACCGCGTCGACCTCTGCCGTTCCGTCGCCCTGCGCGGCATCCTCGGCCGCGACCCCGTGAAGACCGCTTTGGCCCGCGACGCCCTCTCGCCCGTCTTCCCGTACGTGACGAAGGGGGACGGCCTCTACGCCGACGGGTCGTTCGTCCAGCACACCTGGGTCGCCTACTCGGGAACGTACGGGCAGGTCATGCTCGACGGCCTCGGCCGGCTCTTCGCACTGCTCGCCGGGTCCAGCTGGGCCGTCACCGACCCCAACCGGCAGATCATCCTCGACAGTGTCGAGCACGCCTACGCGCCGCTCATCCACGACGGTCTGATGATGGACAGCGTCAACGGCCGCGCCATCAGCCGGGGGCTGCTCAGGAGCGACGAGCGCAAGGTCATGCGGAGCGACCATTTCCACGGGCAGGGGCTGATCGCCGCCATCGCGCTCCTCGCCGGTGGCGCCTCAGCCGCCGAGCGCGACCGGTGGAACGCCATGGTGAAGGGGTGGATCGAACGGGACACCGTCACCCCGATTCTCACCGCGCCGCAGTTCGGCGTCGCCGATCTGTCCCGGCTGGCGGCCGTCGCCGCCGACGCCGTCCCCGCCGCCCCCGAACCCGTCGGGCACACGCTCTTCACCGCCATGGACCGGGCCGTGCACCGCCGCCCGGGCTGGGTCGCCAACCTCTCCATGGCGTCGGGGCGGATCAGCTCGTACGAATGCGGCAACGGGGAGAACCCGCGCGGCTGGCACACCGGGGCCGGGATGCTCTATTGGTGGCAGGGGCGTTCGGGAGGCGACCAGTACACCGACTGGTTCTGGCCGACCGTCGACTGGTACCGCCTGCCCGGCACCACCGTCTCGACCAAGCGCCTCACCGACCGCGCGGGTGGCGAATGGGGCGAACCCCGGCCCGCCGTCCAGTGGGTCGGCGGCACGCACGACGGCGAGTTCGCCGCCGTCGGACAGCACGTCAAGGGCCTGGGATCCACCCTGCAGGCCCGCAAAACCTGGTTCTGCGCCGCCGATACGGTCATCTGTCTCGGCGCGGGCATCAGCGCCGCCGACGGGGTCCCGGTCGAGACGATCGTCGACAACCGCAACCTCGGTCCTGAACCCTCCGCCGCGTTCACCCTCGACGGCGGGGACCGTCCGCGCTGGGCACACCTCGACGGACACGGCGGCTGGGTGCTGCCCGGCAGCGCCGCTCTGCGGACGCTGCGGGAGGCCAGGACCGGAGCCTGGTCCGACATCAACACCACCAGCTCCACCGAGCAGCGGACCCGCCACTGGCAGACCCTCTGGCTCGACCACGGCACCGACCCCACCGACGCCACGTATCTCTATCTGCTGATGCCGGGCGCCTCCCGCCGCACGCTCGCCGCCCGCGCGGCGGACCGGCAGTGGCTGACCGTCCTGGCCAACGCCGCGGACCGGCAGGGCGTCGCCGTCCGTTCGCTGGGGCTGACCGCCGCCAACTTCTGGCAGCCGGGCACGGCGGGCCCGCTCTCCGTCACGGCCCCGGCGAGCGTGCTCGTACGGGAGGGGCGCCACTCGACGACGGTGTGCGTGAGCGGGCCCGACCGGAGCGGGACGCCCGTGGACGTGGTGTGGGAGCGTCCGGTGCGCGAGGTCGTCTCCACCGACCCGGGGATCGAGGTGCGCGCCACCGGCCGCCATCTGGTCCTGCGGGTCGCACCGGGTACGGCAGGCGCTAGCCTTCGCTGTGAGGTCCGCTAGGGCCTTCCTTCCGGATCCTGCCGGGCTCCCTGATCCGGAAAGATCCGGAAGACTGGCCCGACAGGCTCTGGGCCGGCGGGTCCGGACCGCCGCTCCTGCGTGCGCTACGCACAAACGGCCCACACGCCCGGGGTGACGGGCTTGTGCGGTACACCACAGTCCCGCTTTGTAGAGCTCTCACAAAGCGGGACCGCATTCCGCTGGTGGTTCGCTTGCATGGGGCAACGGTTCTGTCCGGCTCCGCCAGGAAACGGGTCAGGAGACTGTACGGAGTCGACGGCAGGATTTTCTTGGCCGGGTTCGTAGGGTCGATACATGACCGTTGTGGACGAAACCCCGGGCGAGCCGAGTGACACCCGTGGCCGGGTGGCCGAACTGCTGGCGCTGCGCGAGCAGGCCCGGCGCGGACCGAGCGACCGGGCGACCGAGGCCCAGCACGCCAAGGGCAAGCTGACGGCGCGTGAGCGCATCGAGCTGCTCCTGGACCCGGATTCGTTCAAGGAGGTCGAGCAGCTGCGCCGGCACCGGGCGACCGGGTTCGGCCTGGAGGAGAAGAAGCCGTACACCGACGGTGTCATCACCGGCTGGGGCACGGTCGAGGGCCGCACGGTCTTCGTCTACGCACACGACTTCCGGATCTTCGGCGGCGCGCTGGGCGAGGCCCACGCCACCAAGATCCACAAGATCATGGACATGGCGATCTCGGCGGGCGCCCCGCTGGTCTCGCTGAACGACGGCGCCGGCGCCCGCATCCAGGAGGGCGTCAGCGCGCTCGCCGGATACGGCGGCATCTTCCAGCGCAACACGCGCGCCTCCGGCGTCATCCCGCAGATCTCCGTGATGCTCGGCCCGTGCGCGGGCGGCGCGGCCTACAGCCCCGCCCTCACCGACTTCGTCTTCATGGTCCGCGAGACCTCCCAGATGTTCATCACCGGACCGGACGTCGTGAAGGCGGTCACCGGTGAGGAGATCTCGCAGAACGGCCTCGGCGGCGCCGATGTGCACGCCGAGACCTCGGGCGTCGCGCACTTCGCGTACGACGACGAGGAGACCTGTATCGCCGAGGTGCGGTACCTGCTGTCGATGCTCCCGTCCAACAACCGGGAGAACCCGCCCACCGTGGCGAGCGACGACCCGGCCGACCGGCGCGGCGACGTCCTGCTCGACCTGGTGCCGGCCGACGGCAACCGCCCGTACGACATGCACAAGGTCATCGAGGAGCTCGTCGACGACGGCGACTACCTGGAGATCCACGAGCGCTGGGCCCGCAACATCATCTGCGCCCTGGCCCGGCTCGACGGTCAGGTCGTCGGCATCGTGGCCAACCAGCCGCAGTCCCTCGCCGGTGTCCTGGACATCGAGGCGTCGGAGAAGGCGGCCCGTTTCGTTCAGATGTGTGACGCATTCAACATTCCCATCATCACTCTTTTGGACGTACCCGGCTTCCTGCCCGGCGTCGATCAGGAGCACGGTGGAATCATTCGGCACGGTGCGAAGCTGCTCTACGCGTACTGCAACGCCACGGTGCCGAGGATCTCGCTGATCCTGCGCAAGGCCTACGGCGGTGCGTACATCGTGATGGACAGCCAGTCCATCGGGGCGGACCTGACCTACGCCTGGCCCACCAACGAGATCGCCGTGATGGGCGCCGAAGGTGCCGCCAACGTCATCTTCCGTCGGCAGATCGCCGACGCCGAGGAGCCGGAGGCCATGCGGATCCGCATGGTCAAGGAATACAAGGCCGAACTGATGCATCCGTACTACGCCGCCGAGCGCGGCCTGGTCGACGACGTCATCGACCCTGCCGAGACCCGCGAGGTACTGATCGCCTCGCTCGCGATGCTCCGGTCCAAGCACGCCGATCTGCCGTCCCGCAAGCACGGGAACCCCCCGCAGTAACCGCGGCTGCCGCACCACCCCGCACAGTCCGCCACGTACTGCCGAAAAGACGGAGACACATCCATGAGCGCTGTTCCTGCCGAGTCCGTGCTGCGCGTCGAGAAGGGTCTTGCCGACCTCGAGGAGCTGGCCGCCATAACCGCGGTCCTGCTCGCCCGCGCCGCAGCCACGTCCGCCGCTCCGGCCCACCGGGGCCGTACCTCCGCGGGCTGGCGCCGTCTGGAGCGCACCCCGGGCTTCCGCGCCCCGCACTCCTGGCAGGGCTGAGACCCTCTGTCCTCGATCGCCGGACGGGCTTGGAATCAAGCCCGTCCGGCGATTCGTTTCAGCCCGTCCGGCGATCGAGGACACAGCGTGGCCGAAGCCCCGCAACGCGGAAGGCCCCGCACTCCCGAAGGAGTGCGGGGCCTTCCGCATGGCTGCCGGAGATTACCGCAGGCGGGCCATCAGCGCATGCTCGACCAGGGTGATGAGCGCGCTCTTGGCATCCGCACGGTGGCGGGCGTCCGTGGTCAGGATCGGGGTGTCGGGGCCGATCTGCAGGGCCTCGCGCACCTCGTCCGGTGTGTACGGCTGGTGTCCGTCGAAGCCGTTGAGGGCGATGACGAAGGGCAGGCCGCTGTTCTCGAAGTAGTCGACGGCCGGGAAGCAGTCGGCGAGACGCCGGGTGTCCACCAGGACGACGGCGCCGATCGCGCCGCGGACCAGGTCGTCCCACATGAACCAGAACCGGTCCTGACCGGGGGTACCGAAGAGGTACAGGATCAGGTCCTGGTCCAGGGTGATACGGCCGAAGTCCATGGCCACCGTCGTGGTGGTCTTGTCCCCGGTGTGTGTCAGATCGTCGATGCCCGCGGACGCGGACGTCATCACGGCTTCGGTACGCAGCGGGTTGATCTCCGAAACGGCACCGACGAACGTGGTCTTACCCACGCCGAAGCCCCCTGCCACCACGATCTTCGCGGAGGTAGTGGAGCGGGCTGCTCCGCCGCTAGAGCTTGCGAAGTCCACTGAGCACCCTTTCGAGCAGTGTCACATCTGGCTGGCCGCCGGCGGACTCGTCGCCGCCGGGCTGATGGATAGCGACGAATCCGGCCTCGGCCAGGTCGGCTACGAGGATCCGGGCAACGCCGAGGGGGATCGAGAGAAGCGCCGAGATCTCGGCGACCGACTTGATCTCGAAGCACAGCCGGCAGATCCGCTGGTGCTCGGGCAACTGCCCTTGCAGCCGGGACGGATCGGCCGTGGTACTGACCAACGCCTCAATGGCGAGCTGGTATCGCGGTCGGGTCCGGCCGCCGGTCATGGCGTACGGACGGACCAGCGGGTTGTGCGCCGCCGGTTCGGCGGGCTCGGCGGCCCGCCGCGGCTGCACCGGCTGAATCCGGGGCTGCTGGGGCGCGTCCAACCGGTGCGGCCGCAGAGGCTGCTGGGGCTGCTGGGGCCACCCACCGTCCTGGGCCTGCGGCCACCCGCCGCCCTGTGCCTGTCGGGGCGGATACGGCTGCTGAGGCGGCTGATAGGGCTGCTGCGAGCCCTGCCTGCTGGGCGTGGAGGGGAAGTTGAAACGATTGTCCCCGTGCTCACCCGGTACCTGCTGACCACCGTCGTACTGGTGTCCGCCTGGGGGTGTTGCCACGTTTCCTCCTCCGACTGCCGGTCCTGGTCCCAGTGGGGCCGCGCCACCGCACCTTATGGCGCGGTGGCGCGAAACGCACCGCCTGTCTATTAGTTAAGAAGACTTCCCTGCAGTTCGGCACGGAGATCGGGTGTGAGGACAGTGCCCGCACGGTCGACCAGAAGTGCCATTTCGTACCCAACCAGACCGATATCGGCGTCCGGATGTGCAAGAACTGCCAGCGAAGATCCGTCAGAGATGGACATGATGAAGAGGAATCCGCGCTCCATCTCCACAACGGTCTGGTTCACGGCGCCGCCCTCGAAGATCCGCGAGGCGCCCGCGGTCAGCGAGGTCAGACCGGAAGCAACGGCCGCCAGCTGGTCGGCACGGTCGCGCGGGAATCCTTCGGACATGGCCAGCAGGAGTCCGTCGGCGGAGACCACCACCGTGTGCGACACCCCAGGGGTGTTGTCCACGAAGTTGGTGATCAACCAGTTGAGATTCTGCGCCGCCTGGCTCATCGGGCTCACACTAACGCTCCTGGTTGTAGGTAGTACTTGCGTCCGAACCAGCGTTACGTCCCCGCTGAATGCCCCGGCGCAGGTTGCTCAACCTGCCCCGGACGTCCTCAGGGGCGCGGGAGACCTGAGGGCCGCCCTGCTGGGTCTGCTCCGCCGTGCCCTCGACCAGATTGGCCTTGGGCACCCGCCGGGGAAGTCCGGACGGGGTGACCCCGCCCGCCTTCGGCTCCCGGAGCTTCTCGGCCCGCTCCCAGCGCTCGTCGTTCGTCGAGCGCCAGTCGTCGGAGCCGTTCCCGTCCTGCTGCGCGGGCGAAGACCGCTGCGGCAACTCCTGCTGCTGCGGCGGCTGCTGCTCGGCTGAGACGGGCTGGTCGTTTCCACGGCCGGTGGGCTGCCAGTGCTGCTGACCGCCCCGGCGCGGCAGACCGGCATCGGTCAGCTCGTGGCCGGCGTTCGGGGTGGGACCCGGACGGTCGAAGCCTACGCGCTCCTGCGGTTCCGCGGGAGCGCTGGGGACAGATTCCGGTTCGGCCTGCGGTGTGGGCTCGTACGCGTCCTGGTATGTGCCCTGATCTGCCCACTCTTCCTGGTGGGGCTGGGCCGTGAACTGTTCCTCGTAACCCTGCTGAGCGCTCTCCCGGGTGGCGTATGCCGCCTCCGGATAGCCGTCCTGCGGTGCGTAGTCGGAGTGCTCCGGAAGGCCGGTGCCGCCGCGGTACGGGTCGTAGGAACTGTCGGACGTGGCCTGCGCGTACTGCTCCTGCTCCTGCTGCGGCTCCTGTGCGTACGGGGCCTGCGCGTACGCGTCCTCGGTGTACGAGGCGTCCGGGAAGGAGGCGTCCGCGAACGGGGCGTCCGCGAACTGCGGGCGCTCACCGCCCGTCTGGGCCTCCAGCGCCGCCCGGCGCTCCTCACGCATCAGCGAGCGGCCCACCGGGTCCAGCTGCGCGGCGTCGGCCGGCTGCTCGTACCGGGAATCGTCGAAGCCGAGTTCGGCCGCCGTACGCAGCCGGGGCTGCTGCGGCTCCGGCTCGAACGACGACTGCTGCGGGATGATCGAGGAGACGGTGAAGTCGTCCTGAGGGCCCGCGGAGCCGAGGCTCTCGCCCCCGCCGCCGTGGGTGATCGCGTCCGGCAGCATGACCAGCGAGGTGGTTCCGGCCTGTTCGCCCGAGGGGCGCAGCTGGACCCGGATGCCGTGCCGGTCGGCGAGCCGGCCGACCACGAAGAGCCCCATCCGCTGGGAGACCGCGGCGTCCACGGTCGGCGGGTTGGCCAGCTTGTGGTTGATGTCCGCGAAGTCCTCGGCGGTGAGGCCGATGCCCTTGTCGTGGATCTCGATCATCACGCGGCTGTCCGGCAGCCGGGTGGCGGTGACGCGGACCTTGGTCTGCGGCGAGGAGAACGTGGTGGCGTTCTCCAGCAGTTCGGCAAGCAGGTGCACGAGGTCGGTGACGGCCTGACCGTGGATCTCGGTCTCCGGGACACCGGAGAGCTCGATGCGCTCGTACGACTCCACCTCGGAGGAGGCGGCCCGCAGGACGTCGACCAGCGGAACCGGCTGGTTCCAGCGGCGGCCCGGCTCCTCGCCGGCGAGGACGAGGAGGTTCTCGCCGTTGCGGCGCATACGGGTCGCGAGGTGGTCGAGCTGGAAGAGGCTCTCCAGCTGGTCCGGGTCGGCCTCGTTGTTCTCCAGGTCGGTGATGAGGGTCAGCTGGCCCTCGATCAGCGACTGGTTGCGGCGCGACAGGTTGGTGAAGATCGCGTTGACGTTGCCCCGCAGCATGGCCTGCTCGGCCGCGAGCCGCACCGCCTCGCGGTGCACCTGGTCGAAGGCGCGGGCGACCTCGCCGATCTCGTCCCGGCTGGTGATCGGAATCGGCTGGACCCGGGTGTCGACCCGGCCCGGCTCGGTCCGCGACAGCTGGTCGACCAGCATCGGCAGCCGCTGCTCGGCGATCCCGAAGGCGGCGGTACGCAGCTGGCGCATCGAGCGGCTCATCTGGCGGGCCATGAGCCCGGCCAGGAAGAACGCGGCCAGCAGGGCGACCAGCACGATCGCGGCGTTGACGATGGCGTCGGTCCTGGCGCTGGACGAGATGTCCGCGGCCTCGGTCACCGCCTTGTCGACGAGCTCGTCCTCGACCGTGGTGTAGCCGTCGAACTTGGCGGTCGCGGCAGCCATCCAGGTCTCGGGCGTGATGCCCTTGGCGGCCAGCTTCTCGGGCGACTTGCCCTGACCGATCTGCTGGGCCATCCCGTCGAAGACCGAGCCGTCGATGCTGGGCGGCGCGACGAATGGCACACCGGCCGCGCCGGCCTGCTCCTTGGCGGTCTTCAGCTTCTTCGCACCCTCGGCCGCCTTGGCGGCCATGACCTGCTTCAGCCGCGCGGAGTCGGCCTCCGTACCACCGGAGACGAACTCGCCGAGGGCGATCTGCTCCAGGTAGTTGTACGAGCCGAACGCCTTGACCTGGGCGTCGAACTTGGGGCCCTCCTGGCTCGGGCGCACCAGCAGGTGCATACCGATGGAGCGCTGAAGCGATTCTGCTGCCTTGGCCAGCTCGATCGCGTAGACCGTACGGCCGTAGCTGGTGATGTTGCCGGTGCCGAGGCCGAGTTCGTTGCAGAACTCCATCAGGGAGTGCTGAACCTTGACGTAGCCCTCTTCCGTCCCCACCGGGTCCATGGCCTCGGCGTAGGCGGCCTTGCGCAGGTCGGGGAGTTTGGGCTCCTCCTGCTTGAACAGCTGGAGACGGCGCTCCAGGCCCTGCGCCTTCGGCATGTCCTGCACGGCGTCGTCGAACTTGGCGGCGGCGTCGTCGGTGGTGGCACGCACCTGGGAGACGACCGCGGCGTCACGCTTGTTCGACAACAGGGACTGCGCGGAGAGGTCACGCTCGTTGAGCAGTGCCTGCCCGTACTCCGAGGCCGCGCGGACGATCAGCGCGGTCTTCTCGGCGTCCTCGGCCTCTTTCCAGGTGTCGATCGACCCCTTCACCTGGAAGCCGCCCATGATGAGGCCGACCAGTACAGGGATCAGAAGGATGGCGTTCAGCCGGGTGGGCACCCGCCAGTTGCGGGGGGACAGTCGGCTGGTGCTGCCACCGGCCGGTGCCTGTACGGACACATTGGCGGGTGACGCCGCGATGCGCGGCGGCGGGGTGAAATTGTCCCGCTCCGGCTGAACTGCGGAGCCCTCGTTGCTACGCCTCACTCGACCAACAACCTCTCGGCGTCGGCACCTACGCTGTGCCGTTTTTCGTTCAGGGCCGTACTACTCGGGAGTTTCGTCGAATTGCAGCACGGGGACCGGCCGCGTTCCAAACACTCGGAATGAGCCATTCCGAGTGGTCCAAGCCTCAGATAAAACGGGCATAAAGAGCGAGCCCCGTCAAAAGGCGGGGCTCATGTGAGCACAGTGATACCGGCCGAACGCATCGGGTGTCGAAGCTCGGGTAATTCTCTGTCGAAACGTTATGAACACGGGGGCGGATCGTGTCAAAGGACACAGTCCACCCCCGTGCGACTACGGCAACTGCCGTATGCCCATACCGACTTGCGGCGAGCTTTCGGCTACTTCAGCCGGGCCATCAGCGCGTGCTCCACGAGCGTGATCAGACCGCTCTTCGCATCCGCACGGTGGCGGGCGTCCGTGGTCAGGATCGGGGTGTCGGGGCCGATCTGCAGGGCCTCGCGCACCTCGTCCGGTGTGTACGGCTGGTGTCCGTCGAAGCCGTTGAGGGCGATGACGAAGGGCAGGCCGCTGTTCTCGAAGTAGTCGACGGCCGGGAAGCAGTCGGCGAGACGCCGGGTGTCCACCAGGACGACGGCGCCGATCGCGCCGCGGACCAGGTCGTCCCACATGAACCAGAAGCGGTCCTGACCGGGGGTACCGAAGAGGTACAGGATCAGGTCCTGGTCCAGGGTGATACGGCCGAAGTCCATGGCCACCGTCGTGGTGGTCTTGCCGCCGGTGTGTGTCAGATCGTCGATGCCCGCGGACGCGGACGTCATCACGGCTTCGGTACGCAGCGGGTTGATCTCCGAAACGGCACCGACGAACGTGGTCTTACCCACGCCGAAGCCCCCTGCCACCACGATCTTCGCGGAGGTAGTGGAGCGGGCCGCTCCGCCGCTAGAGCTTGCGAAGTCCACTGAGCACCCTTTCGAGCAGTGTCACATCCGGCGCGCCGCCGGCCTCTCCGTTGCCCGGCTGGTGGATGGCCACCATGCCGGCTTCCGCCAGATCCGCGACGAGAATCCGGGCCACACCGAGCGGCATCGACAGCAGCGCCGACACCTCGGCCACCGACTTGACCTCACGGCAGAGGTGGCAGATCCGCTGGTGCTCCGGGAGCAGCGTCGCCAGATGCGCCGGGTCGGCCGTGGTGGAGACCAGGGCCTCTATGGCGAGCTGGTAGCGCGGCCGGGTCCGCCCGCCGGTCATGGCATAGGGACGGACCAGCGGCTGGTCGCCTTCACCTTCGTACGACGCGTGGTGCAGTGCGCCGTACGGATCGGGTGAGGCGGGTGGCGGGGTCATGAATCCTCCGGGCGTGACAACAAGGGGTCGGCTTGCCGTCTGAAGGGGCCGGTGGGGGGGTGAAACGGCCGGACGGGCGAGGGTTGGAGTGCGGTACCTGGGTCAATCGTGTCGGTCACCGGTTCATCGCCGCCTAGTGGAGCAGGCTGCCCTGGAGTTCGGCGCGGAGGTCCGGGGTGAGGACCGTTCCCGCGCGGTCGACCAGGAGGGCCATCTCGTACCCGACCAGACCGATGTCGGCGTCCGGATGGGCGAGCACGGCCAGTGAGGAGCCGTCCGAGACGGACATCAGGAAGAGGAACCCGCGTTCCATCTCCACCACGGTCTGGCTGACAGCGCCGCCCTCGAAGATCCGGGAGGCGCCCGCGGTCAGCGAGGTGAGCCCGGAGGCGACCGCCGCCAGCTGGTCGGCGCGGTCGCGCGGGAATCCTTCGGACATCGCCAGCAGCAGGCCGTCTGCGGAGACCACCACCGTGTGGGACACCCCAGGGGTGTTGTCCACGAAGTTGGTGATCAACCAGTTCAGATTCTGCGCGGCCTGACTCATCGGGCTCAACTAACGCTCCTGCTGGTGAGTGGGGCCGAGTGGGAAACTGCCGGTCGACGGGTCGTTGTTGGCCTGCCGACCCTGCTGTATACCCCGGCGGAGATTGGTCAGGCGCCCGCGCACATCATCGGGCGCACGCGAAACCTGAGGACCGGACTGGTGGTTCTGCTGCTGGGCAGTGCCCGGCACCAGATTGGCACGCGGCACCCGGCGAGGCAGTCCGGAAGTGGTGATTCCGCCTGCTGCGGGCTTCTTGGCCCGCTCTGCCTGCCGTACGAGTTCGTCGTTCGGCGAAGCACGCCAGGAGCTGGTCGTGTCGGTGTCGCCCGCGCCGCGGTGCGGCATCGGGGGAGCGGAACGCTCAGGGGCGGACTGCTGAGGGGCGTCCGGCGTCTGCGGCTCGGCGGACGGCTGCTGGCCGCCCTGCTGCGGGCCGTGGAACCAGTGCGTCTCCAGCGTGTCGTACAGCGGCGTACGACCGTCCCCGAGACCTGCCGGAGGCAGTGCCTCGGGCTGGGGCTGGGGCGGCATCACCGGGCGGTACTGCGCCTCGGGGGCGGGAGCGGCGGCCGGACGCGGCGCGCCGAAGTCCTCGGCGTCCCGGCCGCGCTGACGCGGCCCGGGCATCCCCTGGTCCTGGGAGAACTGCGGGACACCGAAGTCCGGGCGGGCGAACTGCGCGGTGCTCGCGGGGTCCTGGTGCTGCGGGGCCGGGGCCGAGAAGTCCGGACGGGCGAACTCGGCGGTGGAGCCGGGCCCCTGCCGGTCGTCCAACGGCGGGCGCCGGTCCATGGACGGATTCATCGGCCGCTGGAACTGGCCGGTGGACTCGGGCTCCTCGTGACCGCGCGGGGCGTCGAGCGGAGAACGCCGCGGGACCGACGGGTCCTCGGTACCCCAGCTGGTGGTCTGCGGGCGCTGCGGCTGCGGGTTGCCACCGGGCAGCTCGGCACGCGGACCGCCGACGGGCGGCAGCTGACGGCCGGGGTTACCCGGACCGCCGGGCTGCTGGAAGCCGCCCTGGCCGTCGGGAGCGTTGTACCGGGGCTGCTGCGGGGCCTGCCGGGCACCCGGACCGTTCTGCTGACCGGGCTGACCGGGCTGACCGGGCCGGCCCGGCCGGTTCTGACCGAACAGGTTGGCCTGACCCGACTCCGTACGACCGGAATCGCCCTGGTCGCCACGGGCGCCGAGCCGGGCACTGCCGCCGAAGGCGCCGGAGAGCCCGCCGCCCTGACGCGGCGGCTCCTGCCGCGACATGTCCTGAGGGCCGGTGTTCGACAGCCCGGCGTTCTGGAAACCGGCGTTCTGGAAACCGGCGTTCTGCTGACCCTGCTGGTTCGGCTGGCCCTGCTGAGGCTGCTGGTTCGGCTGCTGGCGGGGACCGTTGTCGCGCGCCGGCAGCGCCGCCCGCGGACCGGAGCCCGCACCGACCTGCCCGCGCTGTCCACCGGGAGCCGCGCCGAGACCACGCGCCGGGGCGCCCGGAGCACCGCCGGGACCCGGACGGTTGCCGTTGCCCGCGCCGTTGCCGCCGGCGAGCAGACCGCCCGGGGCGGACTGCTGCTGACCCGGCGTCTGCTTCGAGGCCGGCTGCTTGCCGCCTTGCGCGACATCGACGGGGAGCATGACCAGTGCGGTCGTGCCACCGGAGTCGGACGGCCGCAGCTGGATCCGGATGCCGTGACGTAGGGACAGCCGGCCGACCACGAACAGACCCATGCGGCGGGAGACCGAGACGTCCACGGTGGGCGGCGACGCGAGCCGCTCGTTGATCGCCGCGAGGTCCTCGGGGGAGAGGCCGATGCCGGTGTCGTGGATCTCTACCAGCACCCGGCCGTCGGGCAGTGCGTGACCGGTGACCCGGACCTTCGTCTGCGGCGAGGAGAACGACGTGGCGTTCTCCAGCAGCTCGGCGAGCAGGTGGACGAGGTCGTTGACCACGCGACCGGCCACCTCGGTGGCGGGCACCGAGGCCAGTTCGATGCGCTCGTACTGCTCCACCTCGGAGGCGGCGGCACGGAGCACGTCGACCAGCGGGACTGGGCGGGTCCACCGACGGCCCGGCTCCTCGCCCGCGAGGACGAGGAGGTTCTCGCCGTTACGGCGCATTCGGGTCGCGAGGTGGTCGAGCTTGAAGAGCGAGGACAGCTGGTCCGGGTCGGCCTCGCGCGACTCCAGCTCGGAGATGAGCGAGAGCTGACGCTGGATGAGGCCCTGCGAACGCCGCGAGAGGTTGGTGAACATCGCGTTGACGTTGCCCCGCAGGAGGGCCTGCTCGGCGGCGAGGCGGACGGCCTCGCGGTGCACGTCGTCGAAGGCCGAGGCCACCTGGCCGATCTCGTCCCGGGAGTGCACACCGACCGACTCGACCGAGGTGTCGACGTCCTGCGGGTCCGACTCGGAGAGCTGCTTGACGAGTTCGGGCAGCCGGTCCTGGGCGACCCGGGTCGCGGTGTCCTGCAGCCGTCGCAGCGAGCGGATCATGGACCGGGCGACGACGAAGGCGCCGACCAGGGAGACACCGAGGACGAGCAGGATGAGCGCACCGCTGATGATGGCTTCGCGCTTCGACTCGTCGCGGAGCTCGCGGGCCTTGTTCTCCATGCGGCTGAGGAGGGTCGCCTCGATGGTCTTCATCGCGGAGATCTTGGTGGAGCTCTGTTCGTACCAGTCCAGGTACGAACGCCGAGGCGCCCCCTTCATGCCGTTGGAGGTTTCGAGCACCTTCTTGGCGTAGGTGTCGGCGGCCTTGATCTCCGGGTTGCCGTTCTCCAGCGACGCCGTCAGCTGGTCGGCGTTCTGACCGCTGGCCGCGTAGGTCGACCTGAACGCCTCCATGGCCAGCCTCTCCTTGCGGAGGGCGGCACGGCCGAACTGCTGGTCGTTCTGGTGGAGATGCGATTCCTTCAGGGTGCCGCCCCCGCCCGGCAGGGCCGCGGCGATGATCGCCCGCTCGACCGACGCGTACTCCTTGGCGGAGGAGAAAGCCGCCAGGGCACGGGTCCGCTTGATCATCTCCGGGTTGCTGGTCGCCTGCGCCATGTCCTGCGAGAGGCTCAGCAGCGAGGTGATCAGCTGGCTGTACTGGTCGACGGTCTGGAGACTCGGGCTGCCGTCCTCGTACGCCGTCTTGCGGATGTCCTGGATCTGAAGGAGCTGGGTGGCGATCTGGTTGACGCTCGCGTGGATCGACTCCAGGGAGTCGTCGCCCTGGGCGTCGTCGATCCCCTTCGTCGCGTGCAGGAAGGCGGTCTTCGCCCGGTCGGTCCTCTTGCGCGGCTCGGTGACCTTGAAGTCGTCGGCCTTCACGCCGTTGGACAGCGGACCCGCCGACCGGTCGCGCTCCTCCTGGAGCGCCTGGGCGAGTGTGGTCGCCTGCTTGGTCAACTTGGTGAGCAGCTGCATGTGGTCCAGCTGCTGCATGTCGTTCATGGAGTCGTTGATGCGCAGACCACCCAGGGTGGTCGCGGCGACTACCGGAAGAGCGAGCAGGGAGACCAGGCGCGTACTGATGCGCCAGTTGCGCAGAGCCACGCGAGAACCCGTGCTGACGGGCCCCCGGGGCATGAGCGGGGCGACCGGGTCGGTCCCGCTGTTCGCCGTGGCACCTGAGCGCAGAGCGCGGTCGCCGTTGTCGCCGGCCGCGGCCGGTCCCGGGTTCTGGGCGTGCTGGGGCGAGGAACCGCGGTCGGTCCCGCCGCGCGGCTCCTGTTCCGCCGCAGCGCTGCCATCCCTCTTGAAACGTCCCTGCACTAGCGTCGCAACCTCTGGACCAGGCGTCCCTCCGCGTAGACGGGCGGGACGGTGTCGGCGTCGTGGGGCGTTGTACCCGCCCCATGGTGGTCGTGAGTGACCGGCGCTCTTCCCCTTCCCGCCGCCACTCGGCGCTGCGTTGCGCCCCCTGCGCGCCGGCCTGAAACCCGCGGCGGTGCGTGGAATTCCAGCACAGTGCCGGATCTCCAACAAGGCCCGCGTACCGGGCTGTGACCTGGGTGACACGTTGTGATGGCAGAGTCACAAATCGTCGAGCGTGTTCAGGGTCAAAGCGGGTGATAGAGAGCGAAATAGGTGGGAGTGAGGCGTGTCCCAGTCGAGACGATCGGGAGCGGAATGATTCATTCAGTGGTGCAATGTCCGTTTCCCTGACCCGGGTCGACCGCCCGAAATGAGGTAATTGTCAACGCGGTCGTGAGCAAACTCACATGATGATCGCCGTCTCTTCCGGGGATCCGGAGGGAATTGGATGTTTAGCCTGACGCTTTACAGGGATGGCAAATCCGACAACCGGCGCCCCTCCGGGCGGCGCCCGTACCGACAGGGTCCGAACGGCAGATGAAGACGACGATGATGTTCCGCAACATTGCCAACCCCCGGCGCACCACGCTGGCGCACCTCAAGGACGCCGAAGCGCTGCAGACGCCGGAGCAGCCGGAGCACGCCGTCGACCTGCCGACACAGACGGCCAACCCGCGTCGCACCATCCTCATGGTGGCGCCGGCGGCAGCAGCCGCCTCGACCGCCGGGTAATGGGCGCGGTTGTCCCCCTCACCCGCGCTAGCCTGGAGCGTCAGTCTTCAGCCAGCCAGCAAGTGAGGGGCGACAGCATCCCGTGCGCATCGCCAGGTTCTCCATCGACGGCAATGTCGCCTTCGGCGCGGTCGAGGGCGACGGCACCGTCGGCTCCGGTGACCTCGTCCTCGACATCATCAAGGGCATTCCGTACGCCGACTTCGAGCTCTCCGGCACCAAGGTCCCGCTGAGCAAGGTCCGGCTGCTGCCGCCCGTGCTCCCCAACAAGGTCGTGGCCATCGGCCGCAACTACGCGGAGCACGCCGCCGAACTCGGCAACGAGGTCCCGGACGTACCGGTCGCCTTCTTCAAGCCCACCACCTCGGTGATCGGCTCCGGGGACGCCATCGAGTACCCCTCCTTCTCCAACGAAGTGCACTACGAGGCCGAGCTGGCCGTCGTCATCGGCCGTATGTGCCGCGAAGTGCCGCGTGAGCGGGTCAAGGACGTCATCTTCGGCTACACCTGTGCCAACGACGTCACCGCCCGCGATGCCCAGAAGCGTGAGAAGCAGTGGGCCCGGGCCAAGGGCTTCGACACGTCCTGCCCGCTCGGCCCCTGGGTGGAGACCGACCTCGACCCCAGCGACCTCGCCATCCAGGCCACGGTCAACGGCGAGCAACGCCAACTGGGCCGTACGAGCGAAATGATCCGCTCCATCGAGGACCTGATCGTCCACATCACGGAGGCGATGACGCTGCTCCCGGGCGACGTGATCCTCACCGGCACCCCGGCAGGGGTCGGGCCCCTGCACGTCGGCGACGAGGTCGCCGTCACCATCGAAGGCATCGGCACTCTCACCAACAAGGTGATCAAGCGTGGCTAACACGAACTCCCCCAAGCTCTCGGCTCCGCTCGAGCAGGGGGTACCCCCCCGCGTACGTTTCTGTCCCTCCCCGACCGGCAACCCCCACGTGGGCCTGGTCCGCACCGCCCTGTTCAACTGGGCGTTCGCCCGGCACCACGGCGGCACCCTGGTCTTCCGCATCGAGGACACCGACGCGGCGCGCGACTCCGAGGAGTCGTACAACCAGCTGCTCGACTCGATGCGCTGGCTCGGCTTCGACTGGGACGAGGGTCCCGAGGTCGGCGGCCCGCACGCCCCGTACCGGCAGTCGCAGCGCATGGACATCTACAAGGATGTCGCCGAGAAGCTCCTGGCCGGCGGGTACGCGTACCACTGCTACTGCACCACCGAGGAGCTCGACGCCCGCCGCGAAGCCGCCCGCGCCGCCGGCAAGCCGTCCGGCTACGACGGTCACTGCCGCGACCTGAGCGCCGAGCAGATCGCCGCGTACGAGGCCGAGGGCCGGACGTCCATCGTCCGCTTCCGGATGCCCGACGAGGCGCTCACCTTCACGGACCTGGTCCGCGGTGAGCTGACCTTCCAGCCGGAGAACGTGCCGGACTACGGCATCGTCCGGGCCAACGGCGCCCCGCTCTACACGCTCGTCAACCCGGTCGACGACGCGCTGATGGAGATCACCCACGTCCTGCGCGGTGAGGACCTGCTCTCCTCCACCCCGCGCCAGCTCGCGCTCTACAAGGCGCTGATCGAGCTCGGCATCGCCAAGGACACCCCCGCGTTCGGCCACCTCCCGTACGTCATGGGCGAGGGCAACAAGAAGCTCTCCAAGCGCGACCCGCAGGCCTCGCTCAACCTCTACCGTGAGCGCGGCTTCGTCCCTGAGGGGCTGCTCAACTACCTCTCGCTGCTCGGCTGGTCGATCGCCGAGGACCGCGACATCTTCTCCGTCGAGGAGATGGTGGCCGCGTTCGACATCAAGGACGTCAACGCCAACCCGGCGCGCTTCGACCTGAAGAAGTGCGAGCACATCAACGCCGAGCACATCCGCATGCTCGACGTGAAGACCTTCACCGAGGCGTGCGGCCCCTGGCTGAAGGCGCCGTTCGCCCCGTGGGCCCCGGAGGCCTTCGACGCCGCGCAGTTCGAGGCCATCGCCTCGCACGCGCAGACCCGCGTCACCGTCCTCTCGGACATCACGGCCAACGTCGACTTCCTCTTCCTCGACGAGCCGGTCGAGGACGAGGCGTCCTGGAACAAGGCGATGAAGGAGGGCTCCGACGCTCTCCTCACGACGGCCCGCGCCAAGCTGGCTGACGCCGAGTGGAACGCCGAGGCCCTGAAGAACGCGATCCTCGCAGCGGGCGAGGAGCACGGCCTGAAGCTCGGAAAGGCCCAGGCCCCGGTCCGCGTCGCCGTCACCGGCCGCACGATCGGTCTGCCGCTCTTCGAGTCCCTGGAGATCCTGGGCCGCGAGAAGACCCTGGCCCGGATCGACGCGGTCCTGGCGAAGCTGGCCGCGTAAGCGTCTCCCGTACGCCCGAAGGGGCGGTCACCGGTCCGTACCGGTGACCGCCCCTTCTGTATGCCTCAGACGGTCTTGTCGAGGTCCTGCGCGTAGTGCTCGATGGCCCGCCGGTGCCGCTGCACATACGCGTCCTGACTGGTCGTGGCGATCAGCCTCAGCAGGATCTGCATGGCCTTGTGATGCTGCTCGGTGTTGAACAGGGCCATCGCGAGGAAGGACTGCAGGGCGCCGTCCTCGGGGAACTCCGCGACACCAGGACCGACCGGCAATCGGGGGGCGGCGTCACGGGGCTGGGGCACGCATCTCGCGGCGTTGTCGTCCATCACCATGGCTCCGTCATGGCTCAATCCTCCGCCTTGCGATGCACGCACCCCAGCCCCGCTCCTTCACCCACCCCCCCATTGCCGGTCGGTCCAAGTCGCAGCGTCTCGACGGCCTTTGCATACTGCCCCAGTACCCGTAGGTGCTGCCGAGCCCGAGCAGCGCACCGTGGCGGTCCTCCTCCGACAGCCCGGCGCCCCGCAAGCTGCGTTTGTAGAAGGGGACCGCTGCGGCCTCCAGGCCCAGCACCTCGTGGACCCAGGCGGTCTGGTACGCCACTTCCGCGTCCTCGGGATGCCCGGCGGCAAGCATCAGCAGCCGCTCCCTGGCCTCTTCCGCCTGCCCCTGCTCGCGCAGCCCGACGGCCTCGGCCAGCAGACTGTCTCTGTCGTGCTCGCTCATGCACGCATTGTCACAGGTCAGGCGTTGCGGACGGGGTTCAGGGCATTGCCCGGCCCCCTCGCGGGGCGGGCTGTAGCGTGGCCGTATGCCGATCCGAGCCGTGCTCTGGGACATCGACGACACGATCTTCGACTACACGGGCGCCGACCGCGTCGGCCTGCAGAAACATCTGGAGAGCGAGGGCCTGCCCGGCGGATACGGTTCCGCCACGCAGGCCCTCGATGCCTGGCGGGCGATCACCGACGTCCACTGGGCGCGTTTCGCCGCCGGGGAGACCGACTTCCAGGGGCAGCGCCGGGACCGGGTCCGTTCGTTCCTCGGACGGCCACTCACGGACGCGGAGGCCGACGACTGGTTTGCTCGGCACCTCGCGCACTACGAGGCCGCCTGGTCGCTCTTCCCGGACGCCCTGCGGGTCCTGGACGTGCTGGCCGGCCGCTACCGGCAGGCCGTCCTGTCGAACTCCAGCATCGTCAATCAGGACCGCAAGCTGCGCACCCTCGGGGTGCGGGATCGTTTCGAGGCCGTGGTGTGTGCCGTGGAGCTCGGCATCTCCAAGCCCGAGGCCGGCGCGTTCCATGCCGCCTGTGAGGCGCTCGGGCTGGAGCCGCAGGACGTCGTATACGTCGGAGATCACCCGGACATCGACGCGGCCGGGGCGGTGGCGGCGGGCCTGAAGGGCATCTGGCTGGACCGGGGCGGGCGCGGCGGACGGCCCGAACTGGAGCGCATCACCGGACTCGATGAGCTCCCCGGACTGCTGGCGGGCGATACCCGTTTTGGAGCGCCGGACACCTTCGGGTAATGTTCTTTCTGCGCCGCCCGAGCGGGCCGGAAGATTCGGTCGGGAAGCGCAAGCCGAACAAAATCCCCTCTGGGGGTTGAGTTTTGGTGGGCTATGGTGTAATTGGCAACACTACGGTTTCTGGTACCGTCATTCTAGGTTCGAGTCCTGGTAGCCCAGCGCAGAGCTTCATCTGTACAACACGCCCCCGTTGTGTAGCGGCCTAGCACGCTGCCCTCTCACGGCAGTAGCGCCGGTTCGAATCCGGTCGGGGGTACAGATCCTTCCCGCGAGATCATCTGGGTCGCACCCACGATTTCGATGCAGGATCGCTAGGGCCCCCGTTGTGTAGCGGCCTAGCACGCTGCCCTCTCACGGCAGTAGCGCCGGTTCGAATCCGGTCGGGGGTACGGGTTTCACCATGGGCTATGGTGTAATTGGCAACACTACGGTTTCTGGTACCGTCATTCTAGGTTCGAGTCCTGGTAGCCCAGCGCAGAGCTTCATCTGTACAACACGCCCCCGTTGTGTAGCGGCCTAGCACGCTGCCCTCTCACGGCAGTAGCGCCGGTTCGAATCCGGTCGGGGGTACAACAGAGCAAGTAACCAAGGGCCCTTCACTTCGGTGAGGGGCCCTTGGTCGTGTGCCCGGGCCCGTTGCGCACGGGCCCGTCGGACTCAGAGTCCGTACCGCCGGTTCGACTCCTCCTCCTGGGCCAGCCGGCGCAGAGACAGCAACAGCGGTTCGTACAGCACGACCGAGGCCACCGCCATCTCCACCTGCTCCGCTCCTGCCGGACAGGACTCCATCATGTCCAGGTCGCGGACCGCGACTTGCTCCATGAGGCGGGCCTGCTCGGTCACGTACTCGATGTCGCAGGGGTAGCCGAGCCGGATGAGTGTGGCCATCGAGGCGACCAGCGAGCGGTACGTGGGGTCCAGGGAGCCGAGTTCCTGCACGAACGCCCAGCCGAGCCGGTCGAGAAGCCGGTCGACCTCCCGGCGCGCCGATTCCGTCTCCGGAGCGTCCTCGTCCGGCTCGGGGCCGTGCGGCAGCGACCAGAGGGCGGCGCCCAGCCGGAGCGTACGGCCGAGAGATTCGTCGTCGACATGGGCCAGCACCTCGCGGGCCGTTGCCACCGGGAGGCGGCCCACCTGGATCAGTGCCCGCACCAGACGCAGCCGGCGCAGATGGCTCTCGTCGTACTCGGCTTGGGTCGCGCTGATGCGTTCGCCGGGCGGCAACAGCCCCTCACGCAGGTAGTACTTGATCGTCGCCGTCGAGACGCCGCTCTGCTTGCCCAGTTCCGAGAGTCGCATGTTCTGTGCCTTCCCTTGCGCCACCCCTTGGGCAGTGTCACTATCCAACCATTGGATAGTGACACTCTCCAACAATGATCAGGGGGCATGACATGCGTGTGAAGCCGATACCGGGGCGGTCGACCGCGGCAGCCGAGGGGGACGTGGTCGTCCTGCTCATCGGGATGCGCATCAATCACTTCTGGGGCGTGCACCACTGGCTGCCGGTCTTTGCGGCAATGCCGCGCATGCTGCGGGAGTTGAGCCGGGACAGGAGCCGCGGGCTGCTCGGCTACACCCTGCTGTCCGGATCGCCGAGGACGTACTACGTCGTCCAGTACTGGGAGTCGAAGGAGAAGCTCTACGCGTACGCCGCCGCGCCCGACATGTTCCACCGCAAGGCCTGGGCGATGATGAACCGCAAGGAGAAGAAGTCCCGGCAGCACGTGGGGCTGTGGCACGAGACATACATCGCGCCCGAGGGGTCGTACGAATCGATCTACGCCGACATGCCGCCGTACGGACTGGCTGCCGCGACGGGCGTGCTGCCGATCGAGGAGCGGGGACGCCGGGCGGCGGAGCGTCTCGCGCACCGCTCGTCCACGGAACGGAAGGGCTGAGAGGGGCCGTCGCGACGCTGGGACGGCCGGGGAACGATTTCTTGCTGTGCCGGGTCTGTGCGCCGGACTTGTGCGGCAGGACGGTCCGGCGGGGCCGAGTGCCGCGCCTGCAGGTGATCCGTACGTCAGCCGGTGCGGCGCAGGGCCTCGCTCAGCCGGGCCGCCGAGTCGATGACCGCCTGGGCGTGCATCCGACCGGGGTGGCGGGTCAGCCGCTCGATCGGTCCGGAGACCGAGACCGCGGCGACCACCCGGTTCGACGGCCCGCGTACCGGCGCCGAGACCGAGGCGACGCCCGGTTCCCGCTCGCCGATCGACTGGGCCCAGCCCCGGCGGCGCACGCCCGAGAGCGCCGTCGCCGTGAAGCGGGCGCCCTGGAGGCCGCGGTGCAGGCGCTCCGGCTCCTCCCAGGCCATCAGGATCTGGGCCGAGGAGCCCGCCTTCATGGTCAGGGTGGAGCCCACCGGCACGGTGTCCCGCAGTCCGGACAGTCGCTCCGCCGCAGCCACGCAGATCCGCATGTCGCCCTGCCGGCGGTAGAGCTGCGCGCTCTCGCCGGTGATGTCCCGCAGATGCGTGAGCACCGGGCCCGCCGTCGCCAGCAGGCGGTCCTCGCCCGCCGCGGCCGCGAGCTCCGCCAGTCGGGGGCCGAGGATGAATCGGCCCTGCATGTCCCTCGCCACCATCCGGTGGTGTTCCAGTGCCACAGCCAGTCGATGAGCCGTGGGTCGTGCAAGCCCGGTCGCCGCGACCAGCCCGGCGAGGGTGGCCGGGCCGGACTCCAGGGCGCTCAATACCAGAGCCGCCTTGTCGAGAACGCCGACGCCGCTAGAGTTGTCCATACGACGATACTCGCGTCTCACTCTGTGAAACGCAAGTTCAATTTCCGGCGGAAGTTGCGAACCTGTAGGGGCGGCCGCACAACGGCCCGTAGCCACCGCCCCGCACGGGGGTCCGACGGCGGCGCACCGAAATCTCTAGTTGGGCCGGCGAAGACGCCGGCCGGAGGGAAAGCGATGGGTAGGACACTCGCGGAGAAGGTCTGGGACGACCACGTCGTCCGGCGCGCGGACGGCGAGCCCGATCTTCTCTTCATCGATCTGCACCTGCTGCACGAGGTGACCAGCCCCCAGGCCTTCGACGGCCTCCGGCAGGCCGGACGCCGGGTGCGGCGCCTCGACCTCACCATCGCCACCGAGGATCACAACACCCCGACCCTCGACATCGACAAGCCGATCGCCGACCCGGTCTCCCGCGCCCAGTTGGAGACCCTGCGCAAGAACTGCGCGGAGTTCGGCGTACGGCTGCACCCGCTGGGCGACGTCGAGCAGGGCGTTGTGCACGTGGTCGGCCCGCAGCTGGGTCTGACCCAGCCCGGCACCACGGTCGTCTGCGGCGACTCCCACACCTCCACGCACGGCGCTTTCGGCGCGCTGGCGTTCGGTATCGGCACCAGCCAGGTCGAGCACGTCCTGGCCACGCAGACGCTGCCGCTGGACCGCCCGAAGACCATGGCGATCACCATCGACGGCGAACTGCCCGACGGTGTCACGGCCAAGGACCTGATCCTCGCGATCATCGCGCGGATCGGCACCGGCGGCGGCCAGGGCTACATCCTCGAATACCGCGGCTCCGCCATCGAGAAGCTCTCGATGGAAGCCCGGATGACCATCTGCAACATGTCGATCGAGGCAGGCGCCCGGGCCGGCATGATCGCCCCGGACGAGACCACGTTCGACTACCTGAAGGGCCGCGACCACGCCCCTCAGGGCGAGGACTGGGATGCTGCCGTCGCGTACTGGAAGACGCTGCGCACGGACGACGACGCGGTCTTCGACGCCGAGGTCGTCATCGACGCCGCCGAACTGGCGCCGTTCGTCACCTGGGGCACCAACCCCGGCCAGGGTGCGCCCCTGTCGGGACACGTCCCCGACCCGGCTTCGTACGAGGACGCCTCGGAGCGGAACGCCGCCGAAAAGGCCCTGGAATACATGGGGTTGACCGCCGGCCAGCCGCTGCGGGAGATCAACGTCGACACCGTCTTCGTAGGCTCCTGCACCAACGGCCGGATCGAGGACCTGCGCAACGCGGCCGCGATCCTGGACGGCCGCAAAGTCGCGAGAGGCGTACGGATGCTGATCGTCCCGGGCTCGGTCCGGGTCGCCCTCCAGGCCGTCGCGGAGGGCCTGGACAAGGTCTTCACCGCGGCCGGCGCGGAATGGCGGCACGCGGGCTGCTCGATGTGTCTCGGCATGAACCCCGACCAGCTGGCCCCCGGCGAGCGCTCCGCGTCGACCTCGAACCGTAACTTCGAGGGCCGGCAAGGCAAGGGCGGCCGTACCCACCTGGTCTCCCCGCAGGTCGCCGCCGCCACCGCCGTGCTGGGCCGTCTGGCCTCGCCGGCCGACCTGTCCGACGCCCTTACGTCCGCCGGAGTCTGAGAACCATGGAAGCTTTCACCGCACACACCGGCCGGGCCGTCCCGCTGCGCCGCAGCAACGTCGACACCGACCAGATCATCCCCGCCCACTGGCTGAAGAAGGTCACCCGCGACGGCTTCGAGGACGGGCTCTTCGAGGCATGGCGCAAGGACCCCGAGTTCGTCCTCAACCGGCCCGAGCGGGACGGCGCAACGGTCCTGGTGGCCGGTCCCGACTTCGGTACCGGGTCCTCCCGTGAACACGCCGTCTGGGCCCTGCAGAACTACGGCTTCAAGGCCGTCATCTCCTCCCGGTTCGCCGACATCTTCCGCGGCAACTCGCTGAAGAACGGGCTGCTGACCGTGGTCCTCGACCAGAAGGTCGTCGACGCACTGTGGGAGCTGACCGAGGCCGACCCGGCCGCCGAGGTCACCGTCGACCTGGAGGCACGCCAGGTCCGAGCCGAGGGCATCACCGTCGACTTCGAGCTCGACGAGAACGCCCGCTGGCGACTGCTGAACGGGCTGGATGACATCAGCCTCACCCTTCAGAACGAAGCGGACATCGCGACTTATGAGGTGGCAAGGCCGACCTTCAAGCCGCGTACAATTAACGCCTGAGCAGCGCGTTTCCAGTACTGCGCCCCCTGCCTTCTGGTAGGGGGCGCAGTCGCTTGTTGAGACCCCATCGGGCGACAACTCGCCCCAGATGGCACAATCGGTGCATGGAACGCGACAGCCAACTCAAGCTTTACGGCCAAGTCGCCGACCAATTGAAGGATGCGCACACAAGAGTGCGCGCACTGCAAGTCCCGGAGGGCGTACGGATGGCGCTGTCCCGGAAGCTGTTGGTCATCACGGCCGCGGCGAAGCATGATCTCCCGGATGCGGCAAGGCGTCTGGACCGGTTGATGAAGGACCTCGATGAGGGCCGATTCCCCGAAGGTGACTGACCTCTGCGGAACTGCGCAGTGGTCGACTTCGTTGCGGCACTAGGGTGATTAGCCCGTTTCGTGTTTGATTTGCGGTATATATCTGCCTAACGTGCGAAAACGCTTGAACGCTTACGTTCTGGCAATGTCTCCGAAGGGGAAGACGTGAACAAGGCACAGCTCGTAGAAGCGATTGCCGACAAGGTCGGCGGCCGCCAGCAGGCCGCGGACGCGGTCGACGCGGTACTCGACGCGATCGTCCGTGCAGTTGTTGCGGGGGACCGGGTCTCGGTCACCGGTTTCGGCTCGTTCGAGAAGGTCGACCGCCCGGCCCGCTACGCCCGCAACCCGCAGACGGGTGAGCGCGTGCGGGTCAAGAAGACCTCGGTGCCCCGTTTCCGCGCGGGACAGGGCTTCAAGGACCTGGTCAGCGGCTCGAAGAAGCTCCCCAAGCACGATGTGGCCGTGAAGAAGGCGCCCAAGGGCAGCCTCTCGGGCGGTGTTTCCGCCCGTGCGACCACCAAGGCCGCGGCCAAGAAGGCCGCCGCCAAGAAGGCCGCGGTGAAGAAAGTCACCGCCAAGAAGACCGTGACGGCGGCGAAGACCGCCGCGGCCAAGAAGGTCACCGCGAAGAAGACCACCGCGGCGGCCAAGAAGACCACGGCAGCCGCGAAGACCACCGCAGCGGCGAAGAAGACGACGGCTGCCAAGAAGGCCGTCGCCGCCAAGACCGCGCCCGCCAAGAAGGTCACGGCGAAGAAGGCGCCCGCGAAGAAGGCCACGGCGCGCAAGATCACGGCCAAGAAGGCCGTCGCACGGAAGAAGTGAGACCGAGCAGCGCAGGGCTACTCACACGCGCCGGGCCGGGCTCCCCTGGGGGAGCCCGGCCCGCGGGCTGTCCGGGGTGCGCTCAGCGGCCCCGCGGGCCGGACGCGCCCTTCAGAACGTCTGCAGCGTCACCAGGGTGATCCGCAGGGCCGCTCCCTCGCCCTCCACCTCGATCCGCACCCGCTGCCCCGGGCGCAGCAGCCGCAGGCCGCCCGCGTCGAAGGCCGGGGCGTCGAATTCCACCGGGGTGCCGTCGTCGAGCAGCACACTGCCGGTGCGGGTCTCGGGGTCGTACGTGTACGAGGTCGCCTGCATGAACGGCAGCCTATCGGTCCCTCGCGGGCACTTCCGCGGCCAAGCTGCCCGCGGTGTGCGGACCCACCCCGAGGGCCAGCGCGGCCCGCAGATCGGCGCCGGTGTCCACGTCCTGGCGGACCGAGTCGATACCGGCCGGGACTATTTCCACCGCGCCGGAGGCAAGATGCCGGGCCCGGGACGGGCCGCCGAAAGCCGGACGCAATTCCACCCCCGCCGAAGCCGACAGGAAAGTCGTGCCGATTCCCGTCGCATCCGTAACAAATGCGCGCGGGAATTCAGCGGCGAATTCGAGTACCCGGGCCAATTCCGCGGGACGCAGCGAGGGCAGATCCGCGTTGAGTGCGGCGAGTGCCGCTGCGGGCCGCCGGTCGCGTATCGCCCGCTCGCCGTGGGCCAGCGCGGCATTGAGTCCGGCGGCCGGTCGGTCGGGAACGATGCGCGCGCCGAGCGCCGAGAGCGCGACCCCGGCCACCGGGTCGTCCGTGACGACCACCACATCCCGTACGGCCCGGCAGGCCAGCGCGGCGGCCACGGTGTCCTGGGCGAAGGCCAGAGCGAGCCGGGGGCGCAGCAAGGGGCCCGTTGCCTGCGTCAGCCTGCTCTTGGCCCGTGCCAGCGGCTTCAACGGGACGACCAGGGACCACAGCCCGGTCCGGTCGGTGTTCGTGGCGATCTCCACCTCGGTGCGCATCGCCGCTTATTCTCGCCTGCCGGTACGACAACCCGGTGCGACAATCCGGAGGGGCGGCCCCGGGGGTGGGGCGTACGGTGTTCTCGACAGAGCAGGGGCCTGGGGTGACACTTGACCGCCACAGGCAGGCACACACGTCAGGTCCGTAGAGGAAGGTGTCCGAGTGTCCGGCCGCAGAATCGGCTTCTGGTACCGCCTGGCGGCGGTCATCGCAAAACCGCCGCTGGTGGTTCTGTTCAAGCGTGACTGGCGGGGAATGGAGCACATTCCGGCCGAAGGCGGATTCATCACTGCGGTCAATCACAACTCGTATCTGGACCCACTCTCCTACGGTCATTTCCAGTACAACACCGGCCGGGTGCCGCGGCTCCTCGCCAAGGCGGGGCTCTTCAAGACCCCCTTTGTCGGAATGATGCTGCGTGGCACCGGACAGATCCCCGTGTACCGCGAGACGACCAATGCGCTGGACGCCTTCCGGGCTGCCGTCGACGCCATCGAGCGCGGCGAATGCGTCGCGTTCTATCCGGAGGGGACCCTCACCCGCGACCCCGATATGTGGCCGATGGCCGGCAAGACCGGCGCCGCCCGCGTCGCGTTGATGACGAAGGCCCCGGTCATCCCGGTTGCGCAGTGGGGCGCGAACCTGGCGATGCCGCCGTACGCCAAGGCGAAGAAGTTCCAACTCTTCCCGCGCAAGACCCTCCAGGTGCAGGCCGGTCCGCCCGTCGACCTCTCCCGGTTCTACGACAAGGAGCCGACGCCCGACGTCCTGCGCGAGGCGACCGAGGTCATCATGGCCGCGGTGACCGCACAGCTGGAGGACGTCCGCGACGAGAAGGCGCCCGCCGAGCTCTACGACCACCGCAAGGCGCGTGCCGAACAGCGGCGCAAGGCCGAAGGAGAGGGACCCAAGTGACGCACCCCGTAAAAGCAGCCGTCTTCGGAACCGGCTCATGGGGTACGGCCTTCGGCATGATCCTCGCCGACGCCGGCTGCGAGGTCACCCTCTGGGGCCGCCGCGCCGAGGTCGCCGAGGCCATCAACACGACCCGTACCAACCCCGAATATCTGCCGGGAATTGAACTCCCCGAGTCCATCCGGGCCACCACCGACGCCGCCCGGGCGCTGCGCGGCGCCGACTTCGCCGTACTCGTCGTGCCCTCGCAGACGCTGCGCGCCAACCTCGCGGACTGGGCCCCGCACCTCGACCCCGACACCGTCCTCGTCTCGCTGATGAAGGGCGTCGAACTCGGCACCGCGAAGCGGATGAGCGAGGTCATCGAGGACGTCACCAAGGTCTCCGCGGACCGCATCGCCGTCGTCACCGGACCCAACCTGGCCAAGGAGATCGCCGAACGCCGCCCCGCAGCGGCCGTCGTCGCCTGCCAGGACGAGTCGGTGGCCCAGCGCCTCCAGGCCGCCTGCCACACCCCGTACTTCCGCCCGTACACCAACACCGATGTGGTCGGCTGCGAGCTCGGTGGCGCGGTGAAGAACGTCATCGGTCTCGCTGTCGGCATCGCCGACGGGATGGGGCTCGGCGACAACGCCAAGGGCTCGCTCATCACCCGCGGCCTCGCCGAGACCACCCGGCTCGGTCTCGCCATGGGCGCCGACCCGCTGACGTTCTCCGGACTCGCGGGCCTCGGCGACCTCGTGGCGACGTGCTCCTCGCCGCTGTCGCGCAACCACACCTTCGGCACCAACCTCGGCCGCGGCATGACGCTGGAAGAGACCATCGCCGTCACCAAGCAGACTGCCGAGGGCGTCAAGTCCTGTGAATCGGTGCTCGATCTGGCGCGCCGGCACGGCGTCGACATGCCCATCACGGAGACGGTCGTCTCCATCGTCCACGAGGGCAAGCCGCCGATGGTCGCTCTGGGCGAGCTGATGTCGCGCAGCGCGAAGGCCGAGCGGCACTGACGCCCGACCGGCCCCGGTGACGCTGACGCGACCTGTACCAGCAGGTACGCTCATCGCGATATGAGCAGCGAGAACCTCCCCCAGAGCCCGGAGCAGCAGCTCCGCAAGCCGCGTGTGGCCGTCGTGTTCGGCGGCCGCAGCTCCGAACACGGTATTTCGGTCGTCACGGCAGGTGCCGTCCTGAACGCCATCGACCGGACGAAGTACGACGTCCTGCCGATTGGCATCACGACGGACGGCCGCTGGGCGCTCACCGCCGACGAGCCCGAACGCATGGCCATCACGGACCGGAAGATGCCGGACGTGGCCCAGCTGGCCGAGTCCTCCGAGGGCGGCGTGGTGCTCTCCGTCGACCCCGGCAGCCGCGAAGTGGTCTACAGCGAGCCCGGCTCGGTGCCCAAGGCGCTCGGCGAGGTGGACGTCGTCTTCCCCGTCCTGCATGGCCCGTACGGCGAGGACGGCACCCTTCAGGGGCTCCTGGAGCTGTCCGGCGTGCCGTACGTGGGTGCCGGTGTGCTTGCCTCGGCGGTCGGCCAGGACAAGGAATACATGAAGCGGGTGTTCACGTCGTTCGGGCTGCCCGTCGGCCCCTACGTCGTCGTCCGCCCCCGCGAATGGGACAACGACCGCCTCGCCGCCCGCAAGCGCATCGTGGACTTCGCCGGGGAACACGGCTGGCCGCTCTTCGTCAAGCCCGCGCGGGCCGGCTCGTCCATCGGCATCACCAAGGTCGACGACCTCTCCGGACTCGACGAGGCGATCGAGGAAGCCCGCCGCCACGACCCCAAGTTCCTCGTCGAGTCGCTGCTGCGCGGCCGCGAGATCGAGTGCGGGGTGCTGGAGTTCGAGGACGGACCGCGTGCCAGCGTGCCCGCCGAGATCCCGCCGGTCACCTCGCACGACTTCTACGACTTCGAGGCCAAGTACATCGACTCGGCGTCCGGGATCGTGCCCGCCCCGCTCACCGAGGAGCAGACCGCCGAGGTCCAGCGGCTCGCGATCGACGCGTTCGAGGCGGCGTCCTGCGAGGGCCTGGTGCGCGCCGACTTCTTCCTCACCGAGGACGGCACGTTCGTCATCAACGAGATCAACACGCTGCCGGGCTTCACCCCGATCTCCATGTACCCGCGGATGTGGCAGGAGAGCGGTGTGAGCTACCAGGAGCTGGTCGACCGGCTGATCCAGGCGGCGTTGACCCGGCCCACCGGCCTGCGCTGAGCGGCGCTACAGGCTGCTGGGGACCGTCTTCTTGACGGCTGACGCGAATGCCGCCAGCGGGCTGGCGTCATGGGCGTAGGCCGTCGAGAGCGACAGCTCGACATACGCCTTGCGATAGGTCGTGGTGAAGCGCGGACCGGCGTCCTCCGGCTGCTCCAGCAGCCAGTTGACGCCGTCCGCGGTGGTCCCCTTGGCCATGGGATCGTCCATCTTCGCGGGCCGGTCGACACCGCAGCGCAGTACGATCGCCCCGTCCCCCCATGAGGCGGTCAGCACGGACTCCGGCCCGGAGCCGTCACGGTTCTGTCCGGCAACGGTCTCCGGCAGCTCCTTGTGCAGGGCACCGCAGTAGGCTGCGACTTCCGGCATCGGGGTGGGGACCGTGATCGACGCCGCGGCGTCCGTTGTGGAGCAGCCAGCCGCGGCCAGCACCAGAACGGCAGCGGACGGACCGAGAAACACGGGGCGGCGGAGCCGGCGGCGGAAGGACGTCACCGGCCCAGCGTAGACGGGGGCTACAGGTGGACGACCGGGCAGGTCAGGGTTCTGGTGATGCCTTCCACCTGCTGGACCTTGGCGACCACCATGCGGCCGAGTTCATCGACCGTGCCGGCCTGCGCGCGCACGATCACGTCGTAGGGGCCGGTGACGTCCTCTGCCTGGATCACTCCCGGGATTTTCGCGATGGTCTCGGCGACGGTCGACGCCTTGCCCACCTCGGTCTGAATAAGGATGTACGCCTGTACCACGGAACCTCCAGGGCGACCACGAGGATCATGTGGGGGAAAGAGACGCCACGGTATCGCGTTGCCGAGGGCGGCGGGGAGACCTGTGGAACGGATGACGTCCACAGCGTGGCGCACGGATGCCATGAGTTGACGTATGCCTTGACAGTACCGACAGCACTGAAGGCCCGCGACCGCAAGCGCAGCGGTGCGGACGGGGGGCAGGCATGCCGGTGACAACGGGGGCAGACTGCTCCCGGCGGCGGCCGGGCCACGGCCCGGACCACCGGCCGCCGATCCAGACCGGACGTCCGTCCGGCGCGACAGATGAGAGGTGAGACTCGGTGAAGGGAACCGTGGGCGAGTTGGGGGAGTTCGGGCTCATCAAGGAGCTCACGTCCCGGCTCACCAGCACTCCGGCGGTACGGCTCGGACCTGGCGACGACGCCGCGGTCGTGGCCGCTCCCGACCGCAGGGTCGTGGCCAGTACGGACATCCTGTTGGAGGGACGGCACTTCCGCCGCGACTGGTCGACCGCGTACGACGTCGGACGCAAGGCCGCCGCACAGAACCTCGCCGACATCGCCGCCATGGGCGCCGTCCCCACCGCGCTGCTGCTCGGCCTGGTCGTCCCGGCCGAACTCCCGGTCACCTGGGCGGGCGAGTTGATGGACGGCATCCGTGACGAGTGCCAGGTCGCGGGGGCGGCCGTGGTCGGCGGTGACGTCGTCGGCGGGGAGACCATCACCGTCGCGATCACCGCACTCGGCGATCTGCGCAACCACGAACCCGTCACCCGGGCCGGCGCCCGACCCGGCGATGTCGTCGCCGTCACCGGCTGGCTCGGCTGGTCCGCCGCCGGGTACGCGGTCCTCTCCCGCGGCTTCCGCTCGCCGCGCGCCTTCGTCGAGGCCCACCGGCGCCCGGAACCGCCGTACCACGCGGGCCCCGCGGCCGCCGGACTCGGCGCCACCGCCATGACGGACGTCAGTGACGGACTCGTCGCCGACCTCGGACACATCGCCGAGGCCAGCAAGGTCCGGATCGATCTGCGGTCCGGGCTGATCGACATCCCCTCGCAGATGTCCGACATCGGCCAGGCGGTCGGCGTGGACCCGCTCCAGTGGGTGCTCACCGGGGGAGAGGACCATGCGATCGTCGCGACCTTCCCCCAGGACGTGAAGCTGCCCGCCCGCTGGAAGGTGATCGGCGAGGTCCTCAACCCGTCGGCGCTGCCCCAGGTGACGGTCGACGGGGCCCCGTGGACCAGCAAGGGCGGCTGGGACCACTTCGGCGGCATCGAGGACGCTCAGTAGATTGAGGCGTATACCCATGTCTTCTGCCGCACCGCAGGTACCGCTCGTTCCACCCCGTGTGCTCACCGTCGCCGGATCCGACTCCGGCGGCGGTGCGGGCATCCAGGCCGACCTCAAGACGATGCTGGCGCTCGGCGTGCACGGCATGAGCGTGATCACCGCGGTGACCGCGCAGAACTCGCTGGGTGTCCAGGGCGCATGGGAGCTGTCCGTGGAGGCGGTACGGGCCCAGTACCGCAGCGTCGCCGACGACATCGGCGTCCAGGCGGTGAAGACCGGCATGCTCGCGTCGGCCGCCCTCGTCGAGACCGTCGCCGCACTTCTCGCGGGAACGGACGCCCCGGTGGTCGTCGACCCGGTGGGGGTCTCCAAGCACGGTGATCCACTGCTCGCTGCCGAAGCCCTCGATTCCGTGCGGACGAAACTGCTGCCGGTCGCCACGGTGGCAACCCCCAACCTGGACGAGGTGGCGCAGCTCACCGGCGTGACGGTCACGGACGAGACCGGAATGCGGCAGGCCGCGGCGGAGATCCTGGGATACGGGCCGCGCTGGGTCGTCATCAAGGGCGGTCACCTGCCCGGCGAGCCGGTCGACCTCCTCACGGACGGCACCGAGGAGCACTGGCTGCGCGCCCCCCGCCACGACAACCGGCACACGCACGGCACGGGCTGCACCCTCGCCTCCGCGATCGCCTGCGGGCTGGCCCGGGGCAACGACGTACCGACGGCCGTACGGGCCGCGAAGGCGTACGTCACCGGGGCGATAGCGGCGGGCTTCCCACTGGGCACCGGGATCGGCCCGGTCCGGCACGGCTGGCAGCTGTAACGGCCCCCCGCGACAGGGAGTGGGGGAGCACAGCAAAAAGCCGGTCCACCGAGGTGGACCGGCTTTTTGGGCAACCGGAAGGCTGCGCTACGACAGGAACGTCAGCGCGCGACCTTGCCGGCCTTGATGCACGAGGTGCAGACGTTGAGCCGCTTCGGCGTCCGACCGACCACGGCACGCACGCGCTGGATGTTGGGATTCCAGCGACGGGACGTACGGCGGTGCGAGTGCGAAATGTTGTTGCCGAAGCCCGGCCCCTTGCCGCAGACGTCGCAGTTGGCAGCCACGGGTCACTCCAAAGACTTCAGGTGCACTTACAGTGAATTCCGGCGCGCCGGAATCATTTGACTGAAGTGGCGGCACCGGAGGAAAGGCCCGACTCTCATCGGGCAACCGAAGCAGCATACAACGGCTGCGTCGGTAGAACGAAACTACCATGGGTTTCCCCGCCGTCTGCCCCGCCCCTGTCCCTGCCGGACGCACCGGGCGGGACTAGTCTGCGGTTCAGTCAGCCCGCACGGCCGCTCTCCAGGAGGAACACCAGGTGCCGCAGACCGCCGACGACATGGACGCCGTCGCGGTGCGTACCTGGTGCTCACTGGCGCTGGAGGCGTTGGGCCGGGAGCGTGAGGCGATCGACGCGATCAACGTCTACCCCGTCGCGGACGGGGACACCGGCACCAACCTCTATCTGACGGTGGAATCGGCGGCGGCCGCCGTCGAGGCGGTCTTCGCCGCCCACGAGACCGGTACGTCCGTGCCCGCCCTCGCCGATGTCGTACGGGCCATGGCACACGGGGCGCTGATCGGCGCCTGCGGTAACTCCGGCACGATCCTTGCGCAGCTATTGCGCGGCATGGCGGGGGTGCTGGCCGACGGGCATGACGCGGACCATCTGCGCCGCGCCCTGACCCGGGCCGCCGAGGCCGCCCGGCAGGCCGTCGCGCACCCTGTCGAGGGCACGGTGCTGACCGTGGCCTCGGCGGCCGCCGAGGCCGCCGGGCGCACGGCGGGCGACCCGAGACCGGAAGCGGTCGCGCAGGCGGCGTACGAAGGGGCGCGTACGGCACTGGACGCGACCCCCGGGCAGCTCGCTGTCCTCGGGCGGGCGGGAGTCGTCGACGCCGGAGGCCGTGGCCTGGTGACCGTCCTGGGGGCGCTTGTCGAAGCGGTCTCCGGTGAGGCGCCCGCACGCGGGACCTGGGTGACGCCCGACATCGCCCCCGTGACCGCTGCCGCCGCCGACGACTGCGCGGCAGGCGGACCGGCGGACGGACCCGCCTTCGAGGTGATCTATCTCCTGGAGGCGCGGGACGACGCCGTCGACCGGCTGCGGGCCCGGCTCGACGGGCTCGGCGACTCGCTCGTCGTGGTCGGCGGCGACGGGCTGTGGAACGTCCACGTCCATGTCGACGACGCCGGTGCGGCGGTGGAGGCCGGGGTCGAGGCGGGCAGACCGTACCGGATCCGGATCACCCACTTCGGCGCCGACCGGGTCCACCCCCACCACAACGAGCCCGCGCAGCGCGGTGTCGTCGTGGTGGTCCCGGGCGACGGGCTCTCCGGGCTGTGCACGGAAGCCGGCGCGACCACGGTGCTCGCCCGCCCCGGAGAGCCGCCCGCCAGCGGTGAACTGGTCGATGCGATCCGTCGCGCCCACGCCCGCGAGGTGGTCCTGCTGCCCAACGACGCGGAGCTGCGCCACACGGCCGCGGCGGCCGCGGAGCAGGCCCGAACGGAAGGCATCCGGGTCGCCCTGATCCCGACCCGCGCCGCCGTCCAGGGCATCGCGGCACTCGCCGTCCACGAACCGGACCGCAGCTTCGACGAGGACGTGGTGGCGATGACCGCCGCGGCCGGCGCCACCCGGTACGCCGAACTGGCCGTCGCCGAGCGGCAGTCGTGGACCATGGCGGGCATCTGCCAGGCCGGCGACATCCTGGGGCTGATCGACGGCGATGTGGCGGTCATCGGCGAGGACGTGCCCGGCACGGCCGGGGCCGTCCTCGACCGGATGCTGTCGGCGGGCGGTGAACTCGTGACGCTGGTCCTGGGCGAGGACGTGCCGGACAGCCTGGCGGAGGCCCTGCAGGAGCATGTGCGCGAGGGATACCTGGCGGTGGACACGGTGGTGTACCGGGGCGGCCGCCAGTGCGCTCCGCTGCTGATCGGGGTGGAGTAGGACGACCCGCCCCCGGGGCGCGTTGTCCTCGATCGCCGGCCGGGCGGTGACATCGAGTCCGTCCGGCGATCGAGGGCGCAACGGTCACCGCGGCGGGCCCGGTCCCTACCTTCCCCGGAGCAGAGGTGATGGGAGAGGAGATCGACCAGTCCGAGCAGAGCTACCCGGAAGGTGTGCGGCGACCGGGCGGAGAAGGACGCGGAGGACGAATCGGGGCCGCGGAATTCGCTGAGGCCTCGGATGTCGTCGTCGGTGCGCCAGTGGGGACGGGCGACGGGGCGGGGGTGATCGCGAGCGAGTGGCCGGGGACCGATCCCAGGGGCGCGCAGACGTTTCCGACCAGGGGATTGCGGTGGTGCGGGCGACTTCTGTCAGTGGCGTGGTGTGCAATGGATCGCGTGTCCGCGTTCGATGAACCCCTGAAGAAGCTGCTCGGCGGTGCCACCGCGAAGGTGATGGCCGAGCACCTCGACCTGCACACGGTCGGTGATCTGCTGCACCACTACCCGCGGCGGTACGAGGAGCGCGGCCAGCTCACCGCGCTGGCCGACCTCCCGCTGGACGAGCACGTGACCGTCGTCGCCCAGGTCGCCGACGCGCGGATCATGGTGTTCAACAACGGCAGGGGCAAGCGCCTGGAGGTGACCCTCACCGACGGCAGCGGCCGGCTGCAGCTGGTCTTCTTCGGCCACGGCGTGCACAAGCCGCACAAGGAGCTGCTGCCGGGCCGCCGGGCGATGTTCGCGGGCAAGGTCTCCGTCTTCAACCGGAAGATGCAGCTCGCGCACCCCACGTACCAGCTGCTCGACACCGCGGACGCCGACGAGGCCACGGAGGCGGTGGACGCCTTCGCCGGGCGGCTGCTGCCCATCTACCCCGCCTGCAAGCAGCTCGACTCCTGGCGGATCGCCAAGGCCGTCGACACCGTGCTGCCCAGCGCCCGGGACGCCGTCGACCCGCTGCCGCTCCCGCTGCGCGAGGGGCGCGGCTTCACCCCACTGCCCGAGGCGCTGCTGAAGATCCACCGCCCGCAGACCAAGGCGGACATCGCCGACGCCAGGGACCGGCTGAAGTGGGACGAGGCGTTCGTCCTGCAGGTCGCGCTCGCCCGCCGACGGTACGCGGACACCCAGCTCCCGGCGGTGGCACGCAGACCCAGGCACGGCGGGCTGCTCGACGCCTTCGACGCCAAACTGCCGTTCACCCTCACCGAGGGCCAGGAGAAGGTCACCAAGGAGATCTTCGACGACCTGGCGACCGAGCACCCGATGCACCGGCTGCTGCAGGGCGAAGTCGGGTCCGGGAAGACCATGGTCGCGCTGCGCGCCATGCTCGCCGTCGTCGACGCGGGCGGACAGGCCGCGATGCTCGCCCCCACCGAGGTGCTCGCCCAGCAGCACCACCGCTCCATCACCGAAATGATGGGCGAGCTCGCCGAAGGCGGAATGCTGGGCGGCTCCGACCTCGGTACGAAGGTGGTGTTGCTGACCGGGTCCATGGGGATGGCGGCCCGCCGTCAGGCGCTGCTGGACCTGGTCACCGGCGAGGCCGGGATCGTGATCGGCACGCATGCGCTGATCGAGGACAAGGTGCAGTTCCACGACCTGGGGCTGGTCGTCGTCGACGAGCAGCACCGCTTCGGAGTGGAACAGCGCGACGCGCTGCGGTCCAAGGGGAAGCAGCCGCCGCACCTGCTGGTGATGACCGCCACCCCCATTCCCCGTACGGTCGCGATGACGGTCTTCGGCGACCTGGAGACGTCCGTCCTGGACCAGTTGCCGGCAGGCCGCTCGCCGATCGCCAGCCATGTCGTCCCCGCCAAGGACAAGCCTCACTTCCTCAGCCGCGCCTGGGAGCGGGTCCGCGAGGAGGTCGGGAACGGGCATCAGGCATACGTCGTCTGCCCCCGGATCGGTGACGACGCCGACGACGAGGCCGAGAAGAAGAACAGGAAGAAGGCCGCGGAGAAGGCGGCCGAGGAGGACGGGGAGAAGCGCCCGCCGCTCGCGGTCCTGGAGATCGCCGAACAGCTCGCCAAGGGCGCCCTCGCCGGACTGCGCATCGAGGTGCTGCACGGCAGGATGAACCCCGACGACAAGGACGACGTGATGCGGCGCTTCGCCGCGGGCCAGGTCGACGTCCTGGTCGCGACGACCGTCATCGAGGTCGGGGTCAACGTCCCCAACGCCACCGCGATGGTGATCATGGACGCCGACCGGTTCGGCGTCTCCCAGCTCCACCAGCTCCGCGGCCGGGTCGGCCGGGGCTCCGCCGCCGGCCTCTGCCTGCTCGTCAGCGAGGCGCACGAGGCGAGCTCCGCCCGCGCCCGGCTCTCCGCCGTCGCCGCCACCCTCGACGGCTTCGAACTGTCCCGGATCGACCTCGAACAGCGCCGCGAGGGCGATGTCCTCGGCCAGGCCCAGTCCGGGGTCCGCACGTCCCTGAGGATGCTCTCCGTCATCGACGACGAGGAGGTCATCGCCGCAGCCCGCGAGGAGGCCGTGACGATCGTCGCAGCGGACCCGGACCTGGACCGCCTGCCGGAGCTGCGCACCGCGCTGGCCGCCCTGCTCGACAAGGAGCGCGAGGAGTACCTCGACAAGGGCTGAGAGCCTGTCGGGTGACCTCGGATCGGGCGGCCACGCCCTGGCACGCACGCTTCCCGCGTTGCCGAAAGGCCCTAGTAGCTCCTTCCCCAAGCTCTCAGCTTCGTTCGAGCAGGGGAGACCCCATCCGAGGGCCTTCCGGCGCCTTGGAATCGCACGCACCAGACCGCGTCCGCTTTCCGATCGAAGGCCACCCGACAGGCTCTGAGGACGGGGGGATGCACGGGGCCCCCGGGCCCCAGCGGGCCCGACGCCATATCGTGGGACGCACGGCGCCCGCCCCACCCCGGCGGGCCACCCCCGACCCGAGGATCAGACACCCATGACCCGCGTGATCGCCGGCTCGGCCGGCGGACGCCGCCTGGCCGTCCCGCCCGGCACCGGCACCCGCCCCACCTCCGACCGTGCACGCGAGGGCCTGTTCTCCACCTGGGAAGCGCTCCTGGGCACCCTGGAGGGCATCCGAATCGCGGATCTGTACGCGGGCTCCGGCGCTGTCGGTCTCGAAGCGCTCTCCCGCGGCGCGGTCCACGCCCTGCTCGTCGAGGCCGACACCAAGGCCGCCCGCACAGTCCGGGACAACGTCCGTACGCTCGGTCTGCCCGGCGCCGAAGTCCGTACCGGCAAAGCCGAACAGATCGTGACAGGACCGGCGCCCGCGGACCCGTACGACGTGGTCTTCCTGGATCCGCCGTACGCCGTCACCGATGGCGATCTTGGCGAGATACTGCTCACACTCCGTGCTCAGGGCTGGCTCACCGGCGATGCCCTCGTCACCGTGGAACGGAGCACCAGAGGCGGAGAATTCAACTGGCCCAAGGGATTCGAGCCACTGCGGGCCCGTCGCTACGGCGAGGGAACGCTTTGGTACGGTCGCGCCGCCTCTACGTGCGAAGACGCACGATGACCGCACCGGAGAGCGAGGGACTCAAGTTGCGCCGAGCCGTCTGTCCGGGGTCGTTCGACCCCATCACCAATGGACACCTCGACATCATTGGCCGCGCCTCGAAGCTGTACGACGTCGTACATGTCGCGGTGATGATCAACCAGTCCAAGAAGGGCCTGTTCACGATCGACGAGCGGATCGAGCTGATCCGTCAGGTCACCGCGGACTTCGGCAACGTCGAGGTCGAGTCCTTCCACGGCCTCCTGGTCGACTTCTGCAAGCAGCGCGACATCCCGGCGATCGTGAAGGGCCTGCGGGCCGTCAGCGACTTCGACTACGAGCTGCAGATGGCCCAGATGAACAACGGCCTCTCCGGGGTCGAGACGCTCTTCGTGCCGACCAATCCCACGTACAGCTTCCTGTCGTCCTCCCTGGTCAAGGAGGTCGCGACCTGGGGCGGCGACGTCTCGCACCTGCTGCCGCCGCTGGTCCACGAGGCACTCGTCGAACGTCTCGCCCAGCAGTGATGAACTGACAGTCCGTCACCCGGTGTCGGACAGGCGCCGACTGGCCGTACAGTCGTCCCGTCCGTCTCCAATCAGCAGTAGAGAGTGGCGAGCACACGGTGGACGTGCAGAAGAAGCTCGACGAGATCGTCGAAGCGGTCGGGAACGCCCGGTCCATGCCCATGTCGGCGTCGTGCGTGGTCAACCGCGCCGATCTGCTCGCCATGCTCGAAGAGGTACGTGAAGCCCTCCCCGGCTCACTCGCCCACGCCCAGGAGCTCATCGGCGGCCGGGAGCAGATGGTCGAGCAGGCCCGACAGGAGGCCGAGCGGATCATCGAGACCGCCCACGCACAGCGCGGCTCGCTGATCTCCGACACCGAGATCGCCCGGCAGTCCCGGACCGAGGCCGACCGCATCCTCGGCGAGGCCCGCCGGGAGGCCGACGAAGTACGCGCCGAGGCCGACGAGTATGTCGACAGCAAGCTTGCCAACTTCGAGGTCGTCCTCACCAAGACCATCGGCTCCGTCGACCGGGGCCGCGAGAAGCTCCTCGGCCGTGGACAGGGCTTCGACGAGCAGGGGTACGAGGACCCCGACTTCGCCGAGGCCCCCGAGCGCAGCGCCGACCCGGAGACGCTCCGGCGCCGCGCCGACGAGTATGTGGACACCAAGCTCGGCGCGTTCGAGGCCGTGCTCGCCAAGACTCTGGAAGCGGTCGGCCGCGGCCGGCAGAAGCTGCACGGCCGGGTCGCCACCGACGAGCTCGGCGCGCACATGGCCGCCCAGGACGCCGCGGGCAGCCAGGGCCACACCAGCGACGAGGACCACTGGGCCGGTCTCGCCGAGCTCGCCACCCCGGAGCCGCAGCCGGTGCCCCAGCAGGTCCAGCCGCACTTCCCGGCACAGGCACAGCCGGGCTACGCGGAGACGTACGCGTACCAGGAGCAGCCGCAGCAGGACATGTACGGGTACCAGCAGCAGCCGGACCCGTACGCCGCCTATCAGCAGCAGGGCTACGACGAGGGCCAGGCACAGCTGCAGCCGCAGGGGTACGACGACTGGCAGCAGCCGATGCCGACGCACCAGCCCCTTCCGCCGCAGGGCGAGAGCGCCCTCGACGAGACCAGCCTCTTCGACACCAGCATGATCGACATCGATCAGCTCCGCCGGTACGAGCAGGAGCGCTGACCGGGGCGACCCGGACACAGACCGAACGCGACCGGTTCCGGCCGGTTCGGGACCGGAATCGGACCCGGTTGGGAGCAGGGTAACGCGTCCAGTATCCTGGTTCTTCGGTCGCGCGTAGATCTGCGATCCCGGCTGCCCGCTTCGACTCCGATCCGGTCGGCCCCTCCCCACGGTGCGCTTTGCGCCATGCATACGATTTCGAAAGCAGGAAAAGCCCTGAACGGTCACCTCGACCACCGAAACCCTCTCGTGTTCGATACGCACGAGCTGGGTCGGCGTCCCGGTGCCCTCCTGCGGTTGACCCGCTCGGTGGACGCGCCCCACGACCTCGGTATCGACGGGGTCATCGGTATGCCGGAAGGCGCACCCGTGGAGCTGGAGCTCCGCCTCGAATCGGTCATGGAAGGGGTGCTTGTCACAGGCACCGCTCGTGCGTCGGCCGAGGGGGAGTGCGTAAGGTGTCTGGAGCCGCTGCGCCAAGAGGTTGCGGCGGACTTCCAGGAGATGTTCTCGTACCCTGACGCCGATGACCGGGGCCGCAGCAAGGCGGCGGACCCGGCCGACGACGCCGAGGACGACGAGGACAGGTTCTTCATCGAGGACGGCTTGTTCGACCTCGAACCAGTGCTGCGTGATGCGGTGGTGCTCGCACTGCCGATGCAGCCGGTGTGCCGGGAGACCTGTGCCGGCCTGTGTTCCGAATGCGGGATCAGGCTGGACGAGAACCCCGGTCACCACCACGATGCCGTCGACATCCGTTGGGCGGCATTGCAAGGACTCGCCGAGACCGTTCAGGACGGCGAGAAGGACAACATGGGCGGCGCCGAAGCGGGCGTCGACGAGAAGCAGGAGAAGTAGCCGTGGCTGTTCCGAAGCGGAAGATGTCGCGCAGCAACACGCGCCACCGCCGGTCGCAGTGGAAGGCTGCGGTCCCCACCCTGGTTTCGTGCGAGCGTTGCCAGGAGCCGAAGCTGCAGCACATCGCGTGCCCCAGCTGCGGCACGTACAACAAGCGCCAGGTCCTCGAAGTCTGAGCGGCTGGTGAGAGGCCCGATGTCTGAGTTGTCCCACGCCAAGAAGCAGGCAGACAACGTCAACACAGCCTCGTCCCACACGCTTCTGGAAGGGCGGCTCGGGTATCACCTTGAGTCCGCCCTTCTGGTGCGTGCGCTGACCCACCGTTCGTACGCATACGAGAACGGCGGCCTGCCCACCAACGAGCGGCTCGAATTCCTCGGGGATTCGGTACTCGGCCTGGTGGTCACGGACACGCTGTACCGCACCCACCCCGACCTGCCCGAAGGCCAGCTGGCCAAGTTGCGGGCCGCGGTGGTCAACTCGCGTGCACTTGCGGAGGTGGGCCGCGGCCTCGACCTCGGCTCCTTCATCCGGCTCGGCCGGGGCGAAGAGGGTACGGGTGGCAGGGACAAGGCATCCATCCTCGCCGACACGCTTGAAGCGGTGATCGGCGCGGTCTATCTCGATCAGGGCCTCAGCGCGGCCTCGGAGCTGGTCCACCGGCTCTTCGACCCGCTGATCGACAGGTCCTCCAATCTCGGCGCCGGCCTGGACTGGAAGACCAGCCTCCAGGAGCTCACCGCGAGCGAGAGCCTCGGGGTCCCCGAGTACCTCGTCACGGAGACCGGCCCGGACCACGAGAAGACCTTTACTGCTGCTGCTCGCGTCGGTGGTGTCTCGTACGGCACCGGCACCGGCCGTAGCAAGAAGGAAGCGGAGCAGCAGGCGGCGGAGTCCGCCTGGCGCGAGATCAGCGCCGCTGCGGAGCAGCGGGAGGCCGCGGCGAAGGCCGCAGCCGACGGAGGGGCCGCCGACGCCCCTGCCGGCCCGTTGCCGTCCACGGACGTCACTCCGGCCTGACCTGGGAACCCCTCGGTGCCTCGTGCACCGGGGGGTTCTCCCTGTCCGGACCCAGGGCGTGACCGCACAGTCACGCCCTGGGGGCGTTCGGCGGATCAGGGCCGTACACCCCCTAAGACCGACCGGCAAATGGGGGGCGGCGTCGCGGGGCTGGGCACGCACATCTGCCGCGTTGTCGTCAATCACCATGGCTCCGCCATGTCTCAATCCTCC
>NZ_JBSFYR010000017.1:0-41236 GCF_053599875.1 Streptomyces sp. NPDC005151
AAACGCTCGGCTGGGAAACCCCAGCCGAGCGCCTGTCTAAACTGCTCGCAGCCTGATCAACCGACCACGTGTTGCAACGACCCCTCGAATTCGCCGAAAGAAGCTGGGTTCGGCCGGCGGTGGGCACGATGTCGCGGACCGGAGGCAGCCAGGCAGCGGCCAAGGAAAACCCGTCCCTGCCAGCAACTGAGACCACCAACGTCGAAGGGCCCCACCGCAAGCGGTGGGGCCCTTCGACGTATTGCCCGGTGAGAGCAATGGCGGAGGATACGAGATTCGAACTCGTGAGGGGTTGCCCCCAACACGCTTTCCAAGCGTGCGCCCTAGGCCACTAGGCGAATCCTCCGCGGCAAACAATACAAGACGTTGAGGAGTGCTCGCGAACCCGTTCCCCGGAGAGGGGTCGGGAGGGAGGGCGGGTGGACCTGACCGGGTGGGGATCGGCTAAGGTGGGCATCAGCCCCTCACGTGGCGCTATCTGACTGAACTCCCCCAGGGCCGGAAGGCAGCAAGGGTAGGTTGGCTCTGGCGGGTGCGTGGGGGGCCCTTGCGTGTTCGGGCCCGTGGCGTCGATTCCCGCGGCTTCCGAGCCTCCGCGGCCGCTCCTTCCCCGGTGGTGTCCCCGGTCCGGGGCCGGTTGTCAGTCCGCCCCGATAACCTCGTATGTGTGTCGTCCCTTGCGCTGTACCGCCGCTACCGCCCCGAGTCGTTCGCCGAGGTCATTGGGCAGGAGCATGTCACTGACCCGCTGCAGCAGGCCCTGCGGAACAACCGGGTCAATCACGCGTACCTGTTCAGCGGTCCGCGTGGTTGCGGGAAGACGACCAGCGCGCGGATCCTCGCCCGCTGTCTGAACTGTGAGCAGGGCCCCACGCCGACGCCGTGCGGGGAGTGCCAGTCCTGCCGGGACCTGGCGCGCAACGGGCCGGGATCGATCGATGTCATCGAGATCGACGCCGCATCGCACGGTGGCGTGGACGACGCCCGTGATCTGCGGGAGAAGGCGTTCTTCGGGCCCGCGTCGAGTCGTTACAAGATCTACATCATCGACGAGGCGCACATGGTCACCCCGGCGGGGTTCAACGCCCTGCTGAAGGTGGTCGAGGAGCCGCCGGAGCATCTCAAGTTCATCTTCGCGACCACCGAGCCCGAGAAGGTCATCGGCACGATCCGGTCGCGTACGCACCACTACCCGTTCCGCCTCGTACCGCCGGGGACGCTGCGCGAATATCTGGCCGAGGTCTGCGGCAAGGAGAACAGCTTCGTCGAGGACGGCGTCCTGCCGCTGGTCGTGCGGGCCGGCGCCGGTTCCGTGCGTGACTCGATGTCCGTCATGGACCAGCTGCTGGCCGGCGCGGGCGACGACGGTGTGACCTATGCCATGGCGACCTCGCTGCTCGGTTATACGGACGGCTCGCTGCTCGACTCCATCGTGGACGCGTTCGCGGCGGGCGACGGGGCCGCGGCCTTCGAGGCCGTGGACCGGGTGATCGAGGGCGGCAACGACCCGCGGCGCTTCGTCGCCGACCTCCTGGAGCGGCTGCGCGACCTGGTGATCCTGGCCGCCGTGCCGGACGCCGGGGAGAAGGGGCTGATCGACGCACCCGCCGACGTCGTCGAGCGGATGCAGGCCCAGGCGTCCGTCTTCGGCGCCGCAGAGCTGAGCCGCGCCGCCGACCTCGTCAACGAAGGGCTTACGGAGATGCGCGGGGCCACCTCGCCGCGTCTCCAGGTCGAGCTGATCTGCGCCCGGGTGCTGCTGCCCGCTGCCTTCGACGACGAGCGTTCGCTGCAGGCCCGGCTGGACCGGCTGGAGCGCGGTGCTTCGTTCGCGACCGCCGGAGCCGGGCCCGCCATGGGGTACGTACCGGGCCGGGAGGCGGAGGCGCATGCGCCCGTGGCCATGGTTCCGCCGGGCGGCGGCGTCGCTCCGGCGCGGGCCGCGGTGCGGGGGGACGCACCCGAGGCCGCGCCCGTGCCCGCCGCGCCCGCGGCACCGGTCGCGCCTGCGCAGCCAGTGCAGTACGCGGCACCCGCCGCCCCCGCACCGCAGCCGCCCGCCGAGGTTCCCTCCGGCGGTCAGCGTCCCGGGGCCTGGCCCGCCGCGGCCGCGGCGGAGCCGGGGCGCCGTCCCGGTGGCTGGCCGACCGCCTCCGCCCCCGGTCAGGCACCCGCCCCCGTCACGCCTGCGGCCCCCGCCCCCGCTCCCGTGCCCGCCGCCGCGCCCGCACCCGGTGCGGCCGAGCCGAGTCCGGGGATGGCTCAGGGCGCCGCACAGGTGCGGAACATGTGGCCCGACATCCTGGAGGCCGTGAAGAACCGGCGCCGGTTCACCTGGATCCTGCTCAGCCAGAACGCGCAGGTCACCGGGTTCGACGGCACCACCCTGCAGATCGGCTTCCTCAACGCCGGCGCCCGCGACAACTTCACGAGCAGCGGCAGCGAGGACGTGCTGAAGCAGGCACTCGCCGAGCAGTTCAACATGCAGTGGAAGGTCGAGGCGATCGTCGACCCGTCGGGCGGCGCGGGGCAGCCTCCGCAGACCGGCGGCGGCCGGCCCTCCGCCGCAGCCGCACCGCAGCGTCCGGCCGCGCCCGCCCCGCAGCAGTACGAGTCCCGGCCCGCGCCCGCGCCGGCCCCGCACCAGCAGCCGGGCACCGGTCCCGCACCCGCCGCGGCGCCCGCACCCCAGCCGCACCATGCCCCCGAGCCGCCGCGTTCGGTCGCGCCCGAGGACGACACCCCCGAGGCGGACGACCCGGACCTGGTCGACTCCGCCCTCTCCGGCCACGACCTGATCGTCCGGGAGCTGGGCGCCACGGTCGTCGAGGAGTTCACCAACGAGTAGCGGTCCGCAAGCCGCTCCACGGGGTGTCCACGGAGCGGCGCCCGTCAAGGCCCCCGGCCCCCGGCGGCTAGGCTGCACCCCGTGAAGGTCCTCGTCATCGGCGGCGGCGCCCGCGAACACGCCCTGTGCCGCTCTCTCTCCCTCGACCCCGACGTCACCGATCTGTACTGCGCTCCCGGCAACGCCGGCATCGCAGAGGTGGCCGAACTGCACCCGGTCGACGCACTCGACGGCGCCGCCGTCGCGCGCCTCGCCACCGAACTGGGCGCCGAGCTGGTGGTCGTCGGCCCGGAGGCGCCGCTTGTCGCCGGGGTCGCCGACGCCGTCCGCGCCGCAGGCATCCCCTGCTTCGGCCCGTCCGGTGAGGCGGCCCAGCTGGAGGGCTCCAAGGCGTTCGCCAAGGACGTGATGGCCGGGGCCGGTGTCCCCACCGCCCGCAGCTATGTCTGCACCACCCCCGCCGAGATCGACGCGGCCCTCGATGCCTTCGGCGCCCCGTACGTCGTCAAGGACGACGGACTCGCCGCGGGCAAGGGCGTCGTCGTCACGGACGATGTCGAGGCGGCCCGCGCCCACGCGCTGGCCTGCGACCGCGTGGTCATCGAGGAGTTCCTCGACGGCCCCGAGGTGAGCCTCTTCGCGATCACGGACGGCACCACCGTGCTGCCGCTCCAGCCCGCCCAGGACTTCAAGCGGGCCCTCGACAACGACGAGGGCCCGAACACCGGCGGTATGGGCGCCTACTCCCCGCTGCCGTGGGCCGACCCCAAGCTGGTCGACGAGGTCATGCAGTCGGTCCTGCAGCCGACCGTCGACGAGCTCCGCCGCCGTGGCACCCCCTTCTCCGGGCTGCTGTACGCGGGACTCGCGATCACCTCGCGGGGCGTCCGGGTCATCGAGTTCAACGCCCGCTTCGGCGACCCGGAGACCCAGGTGGTCCTGGCCCGGCTGAGGACCCCGCTGGCCGGTGTTCTGCTGGGCTCCGCCAACGGCACCCTGGACGAGCTGCCCCCGCTCAGGTGGCGCGACGCCGCCGCGGTCACCGTGGTCATCGCCTCGCACAACTACCCGGACACCCCGAGGACGGGTGACCCGATCGGCGGCCTCGACGACGTTGCGGCGCAGGACGCTCCGCACGCGTACGTCCTGCACGCCGGGACCAGGCGCGACGGCGACACGATCGTCAGCGCGGGCGGCCGGGTGCTGTCCGTGACCGCGACGGGCGAGGACCTCGCCACCGCCCGGGAGCGCGCCTACACGGCGGCCGCCCGGATCCGGCTCGACGGCTCGCAGTTCCGTACGGACATCGCCCGAAAGGCCGCCGAAGCCTGACCGGCCGGTCCGGTACCTCCATTTCGCCCCCTCAGAGCCTGTCGGGTGACCTCTGATCGGGCGGCCACGCCCTGGCACGCACGCTTCCCGCGTTGCCGAAATGCCCTAGTAGCTCCTTCCCCAAGCTCTCAGCTTCGTTCGAGCAGGGGAGACCCCATCCGAGGGCCTTCCGGCGCCTTGGAATCGTACGCACCAGACCGCGTCCGCTTTCCGATCGAAGGTCACCCGACAGGCTCTCAGGCCTCGGACCCGAGGGGGCGACGTCATGCCCTTGCCCTATGGGTACCGGCGCGTCAGCACCTTTACCCAAAGCCATTCCATCGAGTGACGGCTGGGCTATCCGGATGACGCCCGCCGAGGCCCCAACTAGGGTGCGGCGCAAGCGTTCCGGCACTTGGCCCACCGGCATTGCGATGTCTGTGACGGGTGCCACAGTGGGGGAGTGAGCAATACCGCCGCGGGGGCAGAGGGGGTGACGTCCGGCCGTGTCCGGTACCGGTACTGGTGAGGAGCTGGGCGCGCAGGCTGCGCGCGCCCGAGCTCTCGCCCTGCTGCGCATTCGCAGCAGGGCAACGGCCGCGGCCCTGCTGCCGGCGGCGGTCGCCGTCGTGCTGCTTGTCGCGGGTGCGCAGGGCCGTATCGGCGGTGGCGGCTGGTACGCCGTGCGCTGGGCGGTGACGGCCTGCGCCGTGCTCGTGCTGCTGGGCGCCGTCGCGGTGTCGGTCGCGATCGTGCGGGCGAGACCTGCGGTCAGTCCTACGGTCCCGCTCAGCGAGCAGGCCGCCCCCGATCTCTACCGGCTGGTCCGGGATCTCGCCGACCGGCTCGGCGTCCCCGCGCCGTCGGCCATAGCCCTCACGCCCGACTGCGACAGCTGGCTGGAGGACCGCACCCACCCCGCCGCGCAGCCCGCTGGGGGCTCCGCGGGCCGGCCCGCCGTCTCCGGCGGCCGCCGTCATGGCGTGCAGGCGGCGCCCGTGCTCGTCATCGGTTCGCCGTTCCTGTGGTGGATGCGGGTCGCGGAGCTACGGGCGGTGCTCGCCCCGGTCGTCGCGGGCACGGGCCCCTCCGCCCATCCCGACATAGCCGCCGCCCGCCGTTTCGTACGGGGGCTGGACGGCGCGGTCGCCGACGCGGACACCCCCGTGCCCGGACCGCTCGCGGCGCTGCGCAGGGTGCCCCGCCGCTTCGTCGGCGGGATCGCACGACTGCTGCTCCGCACCTGTCGTGGTCATGCCGCAGCGATGGAGCGGGCCGTCGCCGCCGCCGCGTCCGAGCGTGCACAGGCTGTGGACTACGGGCTGCGGATCGTCGCCCAGGAGCAGGTCGGCCTCGCCTACGCGGGCTGGGACCGGCTGCTCACCCGGGTCGCGCTGCCCGCCTGGCGGATGGGCCGCTGGCCGTCCCGGCTCGACGCCGGCATCGTCTCCGCCCTCACCGAGCTCTCCCGGCGCGACCGGCTCGCCGAGGGCTTCGCCTCCCGGCTCGGTGAGCGCCCCGCCTGCGACCTCCTGGAGGAGCCCGGAGCGGCCGACGAAGCCGCTTCGCTGCTGGCCGCCCGGCTCTTCCACGGCGGCCCGGCGGAGACCGGTCCCGACTGGTCCCCGGTCGACTGGCAGCAGTACCCGGAAGAGGTCGTCGACCGGAAATGGCGCACCGAAGCGGCCCGTCTGCACCGCGTCCTGGACGCACTCGGCGTACGGCATGCACCGGCGGCCGCGGAGGAGGACGGGGCCCACGCGACGCACGGATCGCACGGCGCCGATCCCGTGGATGTCGCCGTGCCCACACTGGCCCGGGTCGTCGAGCATCTGGCCGGCCGGAGCGGCCGCAGCGAGGAGCTCGCCGCCGGGATCAGTGCCGCGGTGGCCCGCGAGGAGGCCGCGGCCCCGCAGCTCCCGCCGGGCCCCCCGGCGGCCGGTGTCTCCGCTGCCTGCACTGCCTCCGGCGGCGATGTCCTGGACTTCTGGGGACCCGACCCGCTGCCGCTCTTCCCGCTCCAGCCGCCCCGTACGGGTGCGGAGCTGCTCGCCGACCATGTTGCGGCGATGGTCTGCTGCGCCGCCGTGGACACGGCAGGTGCGGCGCCCGGCCTGGACTGGCTCGACGGACCCGCGCTGCTGGTCGACGGCGAGCGCCGGGCCGATCTGGGCAGCCCGGTCCTCAGCCTGGTCGAGGACGGCGACGCCGGACCGCTGCGTTCGTGGCTCGCCTCGGTGGGCGTCCGCACCGACAAACCTGTCCGCCTCGTCTGACCCACGGGTGCGCTCCGTACCCGTGGGTCATGGGCTCGTCGGCCCCGCGATCCGGAGGAAAGCGTTCCGTTCACGTCAATTCGCGACGAACGGTGATGGAGTGCATGCGTTATGTGATGTGCTGGGGATCGACGCCGACAGTCAACGCACCACTGTTGTCCCGGCGGACTTGAGGGAGGGGAGCGCCATGGGGACGGAGCAGATTCGCCGATGGGAATCGGGTGCCCTCGCGCATGCCGTCTCCGATCCGTTCGGCCAGGGCCCCCTGCCCTGGCTCCGCGGCAGCGAGAACTACTTCGACGACACCGGCCAGGTCGTCCCCTGGTACGCCGATCCCACCCTGGCCCGCGGCTCCACCGGCGGAGGCACCCGTACCGCCGACGACGTCCACCACCAGATCAAGGGTTTCGCCTCGACCGGCGCCGCGGCCCCCGGTGAGGCGATCGACTTCCACATCACCGTGGACCCGCCGCAGCAGTTCACCGTGGACATCTACCGGATCGGTCACTACGGGGGCGACGGCGCCGCCAAGATCACCACGAGCCCGCGGCTCTCCGGCATCGTCCAGCCTGCCCCGCTCGCCGCCGACCGCACGGTCTCCTGCCACCACTGGTGGCAGTCCTGGCGGCTGCAGATTCCCACCTACTGGTCGATCGGCGCCTACGTCGCCGTGCTCACCACGGTCGACGGCTACCGCTCCCACATCCCGTTCACCGTCCGCGACGATCACCCGGCCGATCTGCTGCTCGTCCTGCCGGACATCACCTGGCAGGCGTACAACCTCTACCCCGAGGACGGCCGCACCGGCGCCAGCCTCTACCACGCGTGGGACGAACAGGGCCGGCTGCTCGGCGAGGAGGACGCGGCGGTCACCGTCTCCTTCGACCGCCCGTACGCGGGCGCCGGGCTGCCCCTCCACGTCGGTCATGCCTACGACTTCATCCGCTGGGCCGAGCGGTACGGCTATGACATCGGGTACGCCGACACCCGCGATCTGCACGCCGGCCGGATCGACGCCGACCGATACCGGGGCCTGGTCTTCCCGGGCCACGACGAGTACTGGTCGGTCCCGATGCGCCGCACCGTGGAGGCGGCGCGCGACGGCGGCACCTCGCTCGTCTTCCTCTCCGCCAACACCATGTACTGGCAGGTCAGCCTCTCCCCGTCACCGTCCGGTGTCCCGGACCGGCTGCTCACCTGCCGCAAACGCCGCGGCCCGGGCAGGCCCGCACTCTGGCGCGAGGTCGACCGGGCCGAGCAGCAGCTCCTCGGCATCCAGTACGCGGGCCGGGTTCCCGACCCCCACCCCCTGGTCGTACGGAACGCGGAGCACTGGCTCTGGGACGCGACCGGGGCGGACGAGGGCGACGAGATCGACGGACTGGTCGCCGGCGAGGCCGACCGCTACTTCCCGCGCACCGCCCTCCCGGGGCACGACAGCCGCATTCTGCTCGCCCACTCCCCGTACCAGGACAGCGAAGGCGCGACGCGCCACCAGGAGACGTCCCTCTACCGCGCCCCGTCCGGCGCCCTCGTCTTCGCCTCCGGCACCTTCGCCTGGTCCCCGGCCCTGGACCGCCCCGGCCATGTGGACACCCGTATCCAGCGCGCCACTGCCAATCTCCTCGACCGCATCTGCAAACGCGACTGAGAAGGGCCGTCCGGAGTCACCTGCGGGTGGTCCTCAACCCCCCGCTCCACCCCATCCCACCGGATACGGGAGAATCGGAACGACTCCTGGATCAACCTACGCGGAGGCAGCGTGTCCGGATTTGTAGAAAAGCCCGAGCCGGTGGTGGTCCCCGGACTCACCCACCTCCACACCGGCAAGGTGCGCGAGCTGTACCGGAACGAGGCGGGCGACCTCGTCATGGTCGCCAGCGACCGTATGTCCGCGTACGACTGGGTCCTGCCCACCGAGATCCCCGACAAGGGCCGCGTCCTCACCCAGCTCTCGCTGTGGTGGTTCGACCAGCTCTCCGATCTCGTCCCGAACCATGTTTTGTCCACGGAGCTCCCCGCCGGAGCCCCCGCCGACTGGGCCGGGCGGACGCTGATCTGCACGTCGTTGCGGATGGTCCCCGTCGAGTGCGTCGCCCGCGGCTATCTCACCGGCTCGGGCCTCGTCGAGTACAACGAGTCCCGTACGGTCTGCGGACTCGTCCTCCCCGAGGGGCTTGTCGACGGATCCGAACTCCCGGCACCGATCTTCACTCCCGCCACCAAGGCGGCCGTCGGTGACCACGACGAGAACGTGTCGTACGAGGAAGTGGCCCGCGAGGTAGGTGCGGAGACCGCGGCCCTGCTGCGCCGCACCACCCTCGACGTCTACGCCCGGGCCCGCGACATCGCCCGCGAGCGCGGCATCGTCCTCGCCGACACCAAGTTCGAGTTCGGCTTCGACGGTGAGGACCTGATCATCGCCGACGAGGTGCTGACCCCGGACTCGTCCCGCTTCTGGCCGGCCGCTGCCTGGGAGCCGGGCAAGGCGCAGCCCTCGTACGACAAGCAGTTCGTGCGCGACTGGCTGACCTCGCCGGCCTCCGGCTGGGACCGGAAGAGCGAGCAGCCGCCCCCGGCGCTGCCGCAGGAGATCGTCGACGCGACCCGGGCGAAGTACCTGGAGGCGTACGAACTCCTCACCGGCCGCACCTGGCAGTAGGACATGAAGAAGGCCCCGGTCACAGGACCGGGGCCTTCTTCTGTGGAGCGAACGACGAGGTTCGAACTCGCGACCTCAACCTTGGCAAGGTTGCGCTCTACCAGCTGAGCTACGTTCGCATGCGCCGAAGCGCGATGCCTACTATACCCATCCGCGCTCCCGCGCGAGACGCACCGCCGCATGACGGTTCTCCGCGCCGAGCTTCGAAGCGGCCGCGGAGAGGTAATTCCGTACGGTTCCCTGCGACGGCGACGCCCGCTCCGCGATTTCCGCGACCGGCGCCCCGTCCGCCGCCGGTTCCAGCACCTCGGCCTCGCACACCGTCAGCGGCGAGTCCCCGGCGGAGATCGCGTCGGCCGCCAACTCCTGGTCCACATAGCGGTTTCCGGCGTGGACGGTACGGATGATTCCGGCCGGCTGCCGGGCGCTGACCGCCTTCGGGACGAACGCCCACACGCCCGCCGCGAGCGCCCGTTTCAGATGTCCGGGGCGGCCATGACTCGTCACGATCATGGTCCGGCAGCCGGGCAGTTCAGCCCGTAGTGATGTGGCCACACTCACACCGTCCGTACGCGGCATCTCCGGATCGAGGACCGCGACATCGGGGTGGTGGGCGCGCGCCATGGCGAGCGCCTCCGGACCGGTCGCCGCCTCCGCGACCACGACGAGGTCGTCCTCCAGCGCGAGCAGCGCGGCCGGCGCGCCCGGGACCAGATGCTCGTCGTCGGCGAGCGGCATGGGGCGCCGCCTCCCGTACGACCCAGCCGAGCGCCGACTGCGCCGGCGCGGGCAGGCCCGCACCGGCGACCCCCTCGATGCCGCACTCGAAGATCTCGCCGCGCGCCACGGAGAAGGAGATGCCGCGTTCATCGCCGGTCATGTCCTCAGACTTCCGCCGGATCACGGCGGGGAGCAGTGCGAGCTGTCACCACTGCCCATGACAAACGTCATGCGGGGTCGGGGGTGACGGGTGCCGGAATACGACGAAGGCCCCGGTCGATATCGACCAGGGCCTTCGATCAAGAGCGGACGACGAGATTCGAACTCGCGACCCTCACCTTGGCAAGGTGATGCTCTACCAACTGAGCCACGTCCGCATTGCTGCCGCTCAGCTTTCACTGGGCGGTGCGAACACCACTCTACCCGACCCACCGGAGTGGTTGTTAAGAGCGATGCAGAGCGGGTGACAGGAATTGCACACTGCGCCTTCCCCCTGGAAGGGGGATGTTCTGCTACTGAACTACACCCGCACGCTGCTTGAGGCCCGGCCCCTCGGCCTTGCCCCTCGGCGTGCTCCAGACTCTAGCCGACCTGATGGGGTGTCGCGCAAGTCGGTGCCTCGGGGTGTCGCCGCGGGGCCTGTGCCGGGTGTCGTTCAACTGGCCTCGCGGAACGCCTCGTAGACCTTCTTGGGGATCCGGCCGCGGGCCGGCACCTCCATCCGGTGCGAGCGGGCCCAGGCGCGTACGGCCGCCGGGTCGGGCGCCAGTGAGATGTGCCGGTACGAGACGGGAGTCTTGCCGCGCTTGCCGGCATTTGTCTGCTTGCGGCCGGCCGCCACGTACGGCGCGAGGACCTTGCGCAGTTTCTTTGCATTGGACGGATTCAGGTCGATCTCGTACGACTTCCCGTCCAGGGCGAAGGTGACCGTTTCCGCCGCTGCTCCCCCGTCGATGTCGTCGGAGAGCGTGACCACTACGCGCTGAGCCACGGATATCGGTCCTTTCCTACGGCATCGGCGCGTCTGGCATGCGCCGATGACCGGCCTTCCGGCTGCTGGGCGGATGCGGGTCGACCGGTGTCGACTGGTTAGGGGCAATCCTGCTTTCCCCGGTAATCATTTGTACAGCGACAGGCACCGCATTGTGAAGCCCAGCCAATTGCCTCCGCGTGTCCACCTTCTATGTATGTGCCGTGAGGATTTCTCTTCGCGGGACTTTTCCTGCCTGTTGTCGCGGCCGATATCTCCACGTGATCAAGCCTGTGTGATATCTACCCGCGTAGAATTTTTGGCCGGGTAGGCTGAGGGGACCTGCGGGGGTCTGGGGAGCCCCCCGGAGAAACAGCCGCACCACACCACCACCGGGAGTGCCAGTGGCACGCGTCGTAGTCGACGTCATGCTCAAGCCGGAGATCCTCGACCCGCAGGGACAGGCGGTGCAGCGTGCACTGCCCCGTCTCGGCTTCGAGGGAATCGCGGACGTACGTCAGGGAAAGCGTTTCGAGCTGGAGGTCGAGGGGCCGGTCGATCATGCCGCTCTCGGCCGCATTCACGAGATGGCCGAGACGTTCCTCGCCAACACCGTCATCGAGGACTTCACCGTGACGGTGGAGAAGGCCGAGGAGCCGAAGTGACTGCTCGTATCGGAGTCGTCACCTTTCCGGGCACGCTCGACGACCAGGACAGCCTGAGGGCCGTACGGGTCGCGGGCGCCGAACCCGTATCGCTGTGGCACCGCGACAAGGACCTGCACCAGGTCGACGCGGTCATCCTGGCGGGCGGCTTCTCCTACGGCGACTATCTGCGGGCCGGGGCCATCTCCCGGTTCTCGCCGGTCATGGAGACCGTCATCGAGCAGGCCAGGGCGGGGATGCCGGTCCTCGGCATCTGCAATGGCTTCCAGATCCTGACCGAGGCGCACCTGCTGCCCGGCGCGATGCTGCGCAACAACCACCTGCACTTCATCTGCCGCGACCAGAAGCTCCGCGTCGAGAACGCGGAGACCGCCTGGACCTCGGACTACTCCGCGGGCCAGGAGATCTCCGTACCGCTCAAGAACATGGACGGGCGTTACGTCGCCGATGAGCGCGTCCTCGACGAGCTGGAGGCGGAGGGCCGCGTCGCCTTCCGCTACCTGGACGTGAACCCCAACGGATCGCTCCGCGACATCGCCGGCATCACCAACGCCGCGGGCAATGTCGTCGGTCTGATGCCGCACCCGGAGCACGCCGTCGAGCCGCTGATCGGAACCGGTCGCACCGACGGTCTCGGTTTCTTCACCTCGATCATCAAGAAGCTGGTCAACGCATGAGCCTGGATACGGTCAAGCACGCGGCCGAGACCCCGGACGTCGAGCAGCCCTGGAAGGAGCTCGGCCTCAAGGAGGACGAGTACGCCCGGATCCGCGAGATCCTGGGCCGCCGTCCCACCGGCGCCGAGCTCGCCATGTACTCCGTGATGTGGTCCGAGCACTGCTCGTACAAGAGCAGCAAGGTCCACCTCAAGCAGTTCGGCGAGAAGGTCCCCGTCAACGACGCGATGCTCGTCGGCATCGGCGAGAACGCCGGTGTGGTCGACGTCGGTCAGGGTTACGCGGTCACCTTCAAGGTCGAGTCGCACAACCACCCCTCGTACATCGAGCCCTACCAGGGCGCGGCCACCGGCATCGGCGGCATCGTCCGCGACATCCTCGCCATGGGTGCCCGTCCGGTCGCGGTCGTCGACCCGCTGCGGTTCGGCGCGGCCGACCACCCCGACACCAAGCGGGTCCTCCCGGGTGTCGTCGCGGGCATCGGCGGGTACGGCAACTGCCTGGGGCTGCCCAACATCGGCGGCGAGGTCGTCTTCGACGCCTGCTACCAGGGCAACCCGCTCGTCAACGCCGGCTGCATCGGTGTGATGAAGCACGAGGACATCCACCTGGCCCAGGCCTCCGGCCCCGGCAACAAGGTGATCCTGTACGGCGCCCGCACCGGCGGCGACGGCATCGGCGGCGTCTCGGTCCTGGCCTCGGAGACCTTCGAGTCGACCGGTCCGGCGAAGCGCCCGGCCGTCCAGGTCGGCGACCCGTTCCAGGAGAAGCTCCTCATCGAGTGCACCCTGGAGATCTTCGGCGAGAAGCTCGTCGCGGGCATCCAGGACCTCGGCGGCGCGGGTCTCTCCTGTGCCACTTCGGAGCTGGCCTCCGCCGGTTCCGGCGGCATGCGCGTCGAGCTGGACACCGTTCCGCTGCGTGACTCCTCCCTCTCGCCCGAGGAAATCCTCATGAGCGAGTCGCAGGAGCGCATGTGCGCGATCGTCGAGCCGCAGCACGTGGACCGCTTCCTGGAGATCTGCGAGAAGTGGGATGTCATCGCCACCGTCATCGGTGAGGTGACCGAGGGCTCGCAGCTGGAGATCTTCTGGCACGGCGAGCAGATCGTCGACGTGCCGCCGCGGTCCGTCGCCCACGAGGGCCCGACGTACCACCGCCCGTTCGCCCGCCCGTCCTGGCAGGACGCGCTGCAGGCCGACGACGCGAACAAGCTCGCCCGCCCGGCGAACGCCGCCGAGCTGCGCGAGCAGGTGCTGAAGCTGGTCGCCTCCCCGAACCAGGCCTCGAAGGCATGGATCACGGACCAGTACGACCGGTTCGTGCAGGGCAACACCGTGCTCGCGATGCCCGAGGACGCCGGCATGGTCCGGATCGACGAGAAGTCGAACCTGGGCGTGGCCATGGCGACCGACGGCAACGGCCGGTACACGAAGCTCGACCCGTACACGGGTGCGCAGCTCGCGCTGGCGGAGGCGTACCGCAATGTCGCCACCTCCGGCGCCAAGCCGCTCGCCATCTCGGACTGCCTGAACTTCGGTTCGCCCGAGGACCCGGACGTCATGTGGCAGTTCGCCGAGGCCACCCGCGGTCTGGCGGACGGCTGCCTGGAGCTCGGCACCCCGGTCACCGGCGGCAATGTGTCGCTGTACAACCAGACCGGTGAGACGGCGATCCACCCGACGCCGGTCGTGGCCGTGCTCGGTGTGATCGACGACGTGACGCGGCGTACGCCGGTCGCCTTCAAGGAAGAGGGCCAGCTCCTCTACCTGCTCGGTGACACGCGTGAGGAGTTCGGCGGCTCGGCCTGGTCCGAGGTCGTCCACAACCACCTCGGCGGGCTGCCGCCCAAGGTCGACCTGGGCCGCGAGAAGCTGCTCGGCGAGATCCTGATCTCGGCGTCCCGCGACGGCATGGTCGACGCGGCGCACGACCTCTCCGACGGCGGCCTGATCCAGGCGGTCACCGAGTCCTGCCTCCGCGGCGGGAAGGGTGCCCGGCTGGTCGTGCCGGACGGTCTGGACGCGTTCACGTTCCTCTTCTCCGAGTCTGCGGGCCGCGCGGTCGTCTCGATTCCGCGCAGCGAGGAGCTCCGCTTCAACGACATGTGCGGGGCGCGGGGTCTGCCCGTCACCCGGATCGGTGTCGTGGACGGCGAGGAGATCGAGGTCCAGGGGGAGTTCAGCATCCCGCTGAGCGAGCTCCGCACGGCCCACGAGGCGACGATCCCCGGTCTGCTCGCCTGAGCCGGACGCGCTGTTCCACTGCGTGACGTCTGAGAGCCTGTCGGGTGACCTTCGATCGGAAAGCGGATGCGGTCTGGTGCGTGCGATTCCAAGGCGCCGGAAGGCCCTCGGATGGGGTCTCCCCTGCTCGAACGAAGCTGAGAGCTTGGGGAAGGAGCTACTAGGGCGTTTCGGCAACGCGGGAAGCGTGCGTGCCAGGGCGTGGCCGCCCGATCAGAGGTCACCCGACAGGCTCTGAGCCCCCGCCCGGTCCGCCGGGCGGGGGCTTCGTCATGGGGACACCCCGTAGGCTCGCTCCCATGCCGCCGTCCCAGAAGCGCGCCCGCCGCTACGACCTCACCCGGACCCGCACCGCCGTACAGGCACAGTTCGCCCATGTCCGGTCAGCGGTCAGCACGCTGACGCCCGATCAGCTCGCCCTGCCGACCCGGCTCGGGGAGTGGACGGTGCGGGAGCTGGCCGCCCATCTGACCATGGCGGTCTCGAACGTCTGCCGGAACCTGGAGCTGCCCGAGCCGCCCGGCGACAAGCCCGAGGTCTCCCTGCTGGAGTGGCCGTTCTCGACCGCGGGGCGGGCCGGCCGGATCGCCGACGACACCAGGGCGCTCGCCGCGGACCGTCCCGACCTCGACGCGTTGTACGCGGAGGTCGCCGACCGGTTCGACGCGGTGGTGCCGGGCGTGGGCGAGGACCGGCTGCTGCCGACCCGGGTCGGTGTGATGCGGCTGGGTGACTTCCTCGTCACCCGCACCGTCGAACTCGTCGTGCACACGGACGACCTGAGCGCGGCGACCGGTCTCGACATCCCGTACGACCGGCAGGCACTCGCCGCCTGCACCCGGCTGCTCGCCGACGCCCTCGCGGAGAAGGCGCCCGGCGGCTCGGTGGAGGTGCGCGTTCCGCCGTTCGCCGTCGTCCAGTGCGTCCCGGGCCCGAAGCACACGCGCGGTACGCCGCCCAACGTCGTCGAGACCGATCCGCTGACCTGGATCCGGCTCGCGACCGGGCGTACGCAATGGCGGGCGGCGCTCGATGCGGCAGAGGTCAGTGCCGGCGGCGAGCGGGCCGATCTCGGCGAGCTGCTGCCGCTGCTCCGCTGAGGGGAACCGGACCGGCCCTTCGTACCGTCACATGGCCATGCTCAGACAACGTATGGCTGTCAGCGCCGGTGTCTTGCCCCGGTAGTACTTCCAGTCGCCGCGCCGCAGCGCCCGCTCCCGTGACCGAGCGGTCACCGAGGGGCTGCATGGGCCAGGAGCCTGCCAAGGCGGCATGCGCCGGTCTCGCACTCCGGACGCCGGGGCCAGGCGCACCGGGGACCCCGCGCGCGCGGCGCACCAGCGGCGCGCGCACAGCGGACCCGACGGTGACACCGCCGGTGCAGAGAAGCCGCATACCGACCTCGGCGGCCCGCGCCCGGTGTGAGGCTCGCCACGAAACGAGCGTTCGGCCAGCGCCTCCGGCGTCCCGTCGGCGGACTCACCGAGCGCCGTCACCGGGCCCGGCACCCCCGGGGACACCCCCTGGCTTGAAGTAGCCGGTATCCCGCCGGTAGGCCGGGCCTCAGACGCCCTGTGGCGGATCCTGCCCCGCCTCCGCCCCCCACCGGCAGCCGAATTCGGTCACTGCCCGTGACCGCGCACGCGGCCTCCGGAACTGCGCTTCGGGCCTCTTCCCCGGTGTTCCGACGGGGTATCCCCAATTCGGACCAGTGGTCGATCTCGCCTACACTCGGTGGTGTGCCTCGTGGTGATGGACGACTCAACCACGACCTGCTCCCCGGAGAAAAGGGCCCCCAGGACGCTTGCGGCGTCTTCGGTGTCTGGGCTCCGGGCGAAGAGGTCGCCAAGCTCACCTATTTCGGACTGTATGCCCTGCAGCACCGTGGACAGGAGTCCGCGGGCATCGCAGTGAGCAACGGGTCCCAGATCCTGGTCTTCAAGGACATGGGACTGGTCTCGCAGGTCTTCGACGAAACGTCTCTGGGATCTCTCCAGGGCCATATCGCGGTCGGTCATGCCCGCTACTCCACCACCGGTGCCTCGGTGTGGGAGAACGCGCAGCCGACGTTCCGTGCGACCGCGCACGGCTCGATCGCCCTGGGTCACAACGGCAATCTGGTCAATACAGCCCAGCTCGCCGAGATGGTTGCCGACCTTCCCCGTAAGGACGGCCGCGCCACCCAGGTCGCCGCGACGAACGACACCGATCTGGTGACCGCTCTGCTCGCCGGCCAGACCGACGACGACGGCAAGCCGCTCACCATCGAGGAGGCCGCCGCCGCGGTGCTTCCCGAGGTGAAGGGCGCCTTCTCGCTCGTCTTCATGGATGAGCACACCCTCTACGCAGCCCGTGACCCGCAGGGCATCCGCCCGCTGGTCCTCGGCCGGCTGGAGCGTGGCTGGGTGGTGGCCTCCGAGTCTGCCGCCCTCGACATCTGCGGTGCCAGCTTCGTCCGCGAGATCGAGCCGGGCGAGCTCGTCGCCATCGACGAGAACGGCCTGCGCACCTCGCGCTTCGCGGAAGCGAAGCCCAAGGGCTGTATCTTCGAGTACGTCTATCTGGCCCGCCCCGACACCGACATCGCCGGGCGCAACGTGTATCTCTCCCGCGTGGAGATGGGCCGCAGGCTGGCCGCCGAGGCCCCGGTCGAGGCCGACCTGGTCATAGCGACTCCGGAGTCCGGCACGCCCGCCGCCATCGGCTACGCGGAAGCCAGCGGCATCCCGTTCGGCGCCGGTCTGGTCAAGAACGCGTACGTCGGCCGGACCTTCATCCAGCCCTCCCAGACCATTCGTCAGCTGGGCATCCGCCTCAAGCTGAACCCGCTCAAGGAAGTCATCAAGGGCAAGCGCCTGGTGGTCGTCGACGACTCGATCGTCCGCGGCAACACCCAGCGCGCACTGGTCCGGATGCTCCGCGAGGCCGGTGCCGCCGAGATCCACATCCGGATCTCGTCCCCGCCGGTGAAGTGGCCCTGCTTCTTCGGCATCGACTTCGCGACCCGCGCGGAGCTGATCGCCAACGGCATGACGGTCGACGAGATCTCCACGTCGATGGGGGCCGACTCGCTCGCGTACATCTCGCTCGACGCGATGGTCGAGGCGACCACGATCGCCAAGCCGAACCTGTGCCGCGCCTGCTTCGACGGTGAGTACCCGATGGAGCTCCCGGACCCGGAGCTGCTCGGCAAGCAGCTGCTGGAGACCGAGCTGGCGGCAGGCCCTGCGGCGACCGCCGCGGCCGACGCACTGCGTCGTCCGTGACCGGCCACGCACACCAGCCCTGCCACCAGCCCCGTATTTCCACACGAAAGATCCCAGGCAATGTCTGAGACAACAGGTGCTTCCTACGCGGCAGCGGGCGTCGACATCGAGGCCGGCGACCGTGCCGTCGAGCTGATGAAGGAGTGGGTGAAGAAGACGCAGCGCCCAGAGGTCGCGGGCCTTGGCGGCCTGGGCGGATTCGCCGGCCTCTTCGACGCCTCGGCCCTCAAGCGCTACGAGCGTCCGCTGCTCGCCTCCGCCACCGACGGTGTCGGCACGAAGGTCGACCTCGCCCGCAAGATGGGCGTGTACGACACCATCGGCCACGACCTCGTCGGCATGGTCGTCGACGACCTGGTCGTCTGCGGCGCCGAGCCGCTCTTCATGACCGACTACATCTGCGTCGGCAAAGTGCACCCCGAGCGTGTCGCGTCCATCGTGAAGGGCATCGCCGAAGGCTGCGTGCTGGCCGGCTGCGCCCTGATCGGCGGCGAGACCGCCGAACACCCGGGCCTCCTCGGCCCCGACGACTTCGATGTCGCGGGCGCCGGTACGGGCGTGGTCGAGGCCGACCGGCTGCTCGGCCCGGACCGTATCCGTAAGGGTGACGCGGTCATCGCGATGGCGTCGTCCGGTCTTCACTCCAACGGGTACTCGCTCGTCCGCCACGTCTTCTTCGACCGGGCCGGCTGGGCCCTGGACCGCGACGTCGAAGAGTTCGGACGCACGCTCGGCGAGGAGCTCCTGGAGCCCACCAGGATCTACTCGCTGGACTGCCTGGCGCTGACCCGTACGACCGAGGTGCACGGCTTCAGCCACGTCACCGGCGGCGGTCTCGCCAACAACCTGGCCCGGGTCATCCCGGACGCCCTGCACGCCACCGTCGACCGCTCCACGTGGACGCCCGGCGCGGTCTTCGACCTGGTCGGCAAGGCCGGTCAGGTCGAGCAGCTGGAGCTGGAGAAGACGCTCAACATGGGCGTCGGCATGATCGCGATCGTCCCGGCGGAATCCGTGGATGCCGCTCTGACGACGCTGGCCGACCGCGGGGTCGACTCCTGGGTGGCCGGCGAGATCACGGACCGCGGTACGCACGGCTCGGGTGCCGAGCTGGTCGGCGCGTACGCGCGGTAGGACACGCGGCGGGGGCAGGGCGCACCGGTACCGTCCGGCGAGCGTCCTGCCCTTGGTCGAAGGGCAGGATCACGCTGCCGATCGGGACCCGAAAAGCGCAACACAGAACCCGGTCCGGGCAGGCCCGGACCGGGTTGATGTGTCAGCGCGAGGTCAAGCGCCGCGGCGCTGTGACGACGGACCGGACTGGTCGTCCTCGTCCTCGTCCTCGTCATCGTTGTACAGATCCGCGTACTGTGCGTACGGGTCATCTTCCTCGTCGTCGTCCTCGAACGGCTCTGCGTTCGGTGGTTGACTCGAAGGCGATGCGCCCAGCTCATTGGCCAGACGCGACAGGTCAGTCCCGCCGCTGCTGTACTTCAGCTGGCGGGCGACCTTTGTCTGCTTGGCCTTTGCCCGGCCGCGCCCCATGGCTCGACCCCCTCGGTGACGGGGCTCGACGGCCCCAGAGTCTTGACACGCGTTCATGTTTCAGGACGGACTCTCGGCAGAGAGACCGTGCCCGTAGGGCTTTAACGGTACCTGCTTCCGTGGCCATACGGTACGCCGCCCGCATCACACGCCCCGGAACAGGACCAACGAGAAGCCCCGTCCTCGCTGGTCAACTGCGATTTTAACCTCTTCTCGGCATGCGACCCGCCGACCGGCGTGAGTCTTGTCTCGCCGGTCGACGGGGCAGCGGTCCGAGGAACGGCCGCGACGCCCGGTGAGGCGCCGCAACCGTCGGTGACGAGCGGTCAGGCGCGCCGCGCCTCGGCCATCCGCTGCTCGGCGATCCGGTCGGCCGCCGCGGCCGGCGGAATGCCGTCTTCCTTCGCACGTGCGAATATTGCCAGCGTGGTGTCGAAGATTTTTGACGCCTTCGCCTTGCACCGGTCGAAGTCGAAGCCGTGCAGCTCGTCGGCGACCTGGATGACGCCGCCCGCGTTCACCACGTAGTCGGGGGCGTACAGGATCGAACGGTCCGCGAGGTCCTTCTCGACGCCCGGGTGCGCCAGCTGGTTGTTGGCCGCGCCGCACACCACCTTGGCCGTGAGCACCGGGACGGTCTCGTCGTTCAGCGCACCGCCGAGCGCGCACGGGGCGTAGATGTCGAGACCTTCGGTACGGATCAGCGCGGCGGTGTCCGCGGCGACGGCGACCTCGGGGTGGAGATCGGTGATCCGGCGTACCGATTCCTCCCGGACGTCCGTGACCACGACCTCGGCGCCGTCCGACAGCAGATGTTCGACGAGGTGGTGGCCGACCTTGCCGACGCCCGCGACCGCCACTTTTCGGCCACGCAGCGTCGGGTCGCCCCAGAGGTGCTGGGCCGAGGCCCGCATGCCCTGGAAGACACCGAACGCGGTGAGGACGGACGAGTCGCCGGCGCCGCCGTTCTCCGGGGAGCGGCCGGTGGTCCACCGGCATTCGCGGGCGACGATGTCCATGTCGGCGACGTACGTGCCGACGTCGCAGGCGGTCACGTAGCGCCCGCCGAGCGAGGCCACGGCCCGGCCGTAGGCCAGCAGCAGTTCCTCGGTCTTGATCTTCTCGGGGTCGCCGATGATGACGGCCTTGCCACCGCCGTGGTCGAGACCGGCCATGGCGTTCTTGTACGACATGCCGCGCGCCAGGTTCAGCGCATCCGCGACGGCCTCCTCCTCGGAGGCGTACGGATAGAAGCGGGTGCCGCCGAGGGCCGGGCCCAGGGCGGTGGAGTGGATGGCGATGACGGCCTTGAGGCCGCTGGCACGGTCCTGGCAGAGCACGACTTGCTCGTGTCCCCCCTGATCCGAGTGGAACAGGGTGTGCAGGACGCCGTCGGTCACATCGGTCACGGTGGTGACTCCCAAGTACGAAGCGGCGGAAGGCCCTCCTGAAGGTGGGGAGGGCCCCGGACCGACCGGCACGGACGGTCCGACTGGGCACGAGCGTAAGTCCTACGGGGGCGTAGATCTGTTCCAGTGCCAAGGATCACCCCCCGGCGGAGTACGGGCGTGACACGATCTGAGGCATGTCGGTGGTGTCTTCGGTGCTCGTCCCTTACGCGTCCTACCTCCGGGTGTACGAACCGCTGGCCGCCTTTCCGGAGCCGGAGCGGGCCCATTGGGCCCGCTACGCGGGGCGCGACCGCATCCCCACGGCGCAGGACGAACTCCGGCGTTCGCTTGCCGACTTGGCGGCCACCCCGCCGGTCGGGGTGCCGGTGCACGAGAGCGGGGACGCGTTCGTCGCCGAGGTGGACGGCGTGGTGTGCGTCTGTCCGTGGCGGACCCGGCTGCGCGGCTGGCTGGCGCTGGAGGAGCTGGCGGAGATGTTCCCGGCCCCGGTGCTCGACGCGGTGCTGCCGCCGGTGGTGCGCGGGCAGGCGCTCGCGGACCACGAGCAGTGGGCGGAGCGCAATCCGGACGCCCGGCCGTGGATCCGGACCGCGGTGTGGCAGGTACCGGTGCGCTGGTTCGTCCTCTTCTCGGACGAGGAACGGGAGCATACGGAGGCGGCCGACGGCGGGGGAGCGCCGGTGCTGCGCTACCGGACCCCGATGGTGCAGGCGCGCCGCCGGCTGGCCAGGTCGCTGAGGACGCTGAGGGAGGCCGTCGACGAGGGGCCGCTGACCGAGGGCCTGGTGGACGTCGGCCGGTGGCTGGAGGAGTTCCATCCGCGCGCGCTGGTCGAGCTCGACTACGGCGGTCTGGTGCACGCGCTGTCGGCCGAGCAGCTCGCCGGGGACCGGTCGGCCGCGGATGTCGCCGAGGGCATCGCGGCGCTGCGGGCCGGTGACACCGAAGGGGCGAGTGAGGCGTACGGGCGGCTGGCGGAGCGCTGGCGGGCCGTGAGGGACCGTCAGTTCGCCAGCTGAGTCCGGCGGTGCGGGGCCAGGAACCGGTCTCCCCTGCGGCTCGTCTGTGTGACTCATGAGAGCGGTGAGGGCAAAGTGACGGGAGCGTACTCATGTGGTCCTAGGACCTACGTCCCGAACCGGGCCTTTGCCTCAAGGGTGACGGATAGCACTAACTGGGCCCTTGCGCCCTTCCCCACTCCTCGTGCCAAAATAGGACAAGGAGTCCGGGGAGGACTCCATCCGTCCAAATAAGGGCGGATTGCTCTGCATTGCACGCTATGGGGGGTCTGGTGGCCCCTGATCGCTCTGTGACTGATCGTCACGGTGGTGTGACTGTCCGCTATGGCATGGTCCATCGGCTTCCGTCGCTGATGAACACCTGGGAGGGCAATTCCATCGGTTTGGCCGACGCGGCTGGACGGATGGTGTAGTTGTAGTGCCGAGGACAAGCCGTTCGTCCTATAACCGACTCGGCCCGCGTCCGCCATTTCGGGCAACGCGGGTCAAGGTGCAGAATTTAGAGGAAAGAACCGAGATGGTTCGGTTCTCCCGAGGAGGCCGCTCATGACCGCTCGCACCCCTGATGCCGAGCCGCTGCTGACCCCGGCTGAGGTTGCCACGATGTTCCGCGTGGACCCGAAGACGGTCACCCGTTGGGCCAAGGCAGGCAAGCTCACGTCCATCCGCACGCTCGGTGGACATCGCCGGTACCGCGAGGCAGAGGTCCGCGCACTGCTTGCGGGTATTCCGCAGCAGCGCAGCGAGGCCTGACACACCCCTGTCGCCGCGTCACAACCGGGCTGCCCGGGTCCCCCAACCCGCGTTCGCCCACCCATAGCTCCACACGACGGGCGCCCGCCCCAACGGGCGCCATACCTGTGCAATACGGGGTACGTCGTTCGATCGCGCTGGACTCCGCCGAGTCCAGCGCGATCTTTTTTGTGCCCGCGGGGCGGCCGACGGGCCCGGGCGCCGGCTTCGCGTGGAGTGCTGCGCGGGTGCATCCGACCCGGACGGGCGGGTCTCCCGGGGGGTCGCCCGGGGCGCGTGGGCTGCCCGTGGGCCTCCCCGCGGAAGCGTCTTCCGAGGAGTGCAATTGCACATATTAAATTCGCCAGTTGTAGGAAGGGTGTAAAGTCACCCTTTCTCAAAACTCATTCAGTGACACCCGTCACATAGCCCGAGTCTTGCCAAGGTCGAGCCTGCCACTGCCGGGAGGCGGATGTCCTCGCCATTGGTCACGTGGCGGCAGGACTTTCGTCCTCGGTCCTGTCGGCGCAGTTCTGTTCTTCGGGGGCGGTCGTGGGGGCGGCGAGCGCGGTGGCCTCCTGAACGGCCGCTGGAGCCCTGCCGGATGACGCGGGCGGTTCGGGGGGCGGGACGGGCCGGGAGGCTGTCACGGGCTCCATGGCGAGCCTCAGGAGCAGGTGGCAGATCGGGCAGTACCGAGTGAGATGCCGGTAGCCGGAAGCGGCCGCCAGATGGGCGCGCAGTAGCGCGTGGGTCTCGTGCCTCGCCGCGGGCGCAGCCATCCGCGCCACCTCCCGGTGGACCGCGCCGCCCCGCGCCGAGGAACAGGGGCGGCCCCTGCTGTCTGAGTACCCGTCGGCAGTTGCCGGAGTCAAGACACGCGAAAGCCCGGATCCAAGAGGATCCGGGCTTTCGTTACTGCGGTCCTGACGGGATTTGAACCCGCGGCCTCCACCTTGACAGGGTGGCGAGCACTCCAAACTGCTCCACAGGACCAGGTTTTCGCGGCTTCCTTGCGGCTGCCTGCGAAACCAGACTGTACAGGAGATTGGCGGCTCCGGTCGACTTCACTCCTGGTGGTGGCTCCCTTACGGTCTCCCCCACGACAGGGAGTGGGCTCCCGGCGCCCTGCGACTCCGCTTGCGGAGCGTCGGTCACCGACGCTCCGCGTCGATTCCGTCCTCCGCCTTGCCATCGAAGCCGCATGACGCCGCTCGCTGATCCACTCCCTACCGCGGGGGAGACCGTTACGCCCCCGCGGGGCGCCCGATCACGGAGCCGCGGCGTCGATCGCCTTCACGATCCGCTTGTCCGAGACGGGGTACGCGGTGCCCAGGGCGTGCGCGAAATAGCTCACCCGGAGCTCCTCGATCATCCAGCGGATGTCCAGGACCTCCTGCGGAACGGGCCTGCCCTGCGGCATCTGTTCGAGCAGCCAGGCGTACTCGTCCTGCATCTCGTGGACCTTCTCCATGCGCGTGGTGTCGCGCTGGACGGCTGTCGGCATCTGCTGGAGCCGGCGGTCCGCGGCGACCAGGTAGCGCATCAGGTCGGGCAGCCTGCGCAGCCCTGTCCTCGTGACGAAGCCCGGCGGTACGAGGGCGGCGAGCTGGTTCCGTACATCGGTGACGTTGTTGACCAGGACCAGGCTGTTGGTGGCCTTCAGGCGCCGCTCGCAGGACTGCCAGGCAGCCAGCACCTGCTGTACCTGGGCGACCGTGTGCTCGGTCAGCGCGACGAGATCGGCGCGGACCTTGTCGTACAGCTTCCGGAACGACTCCTCGTCCCAGGCCGGCCCGCCGTGGGCGCCGATCAGCCGGTCCGCGGCAGCGGTCGCGCAGTCCTCGAACAGCGCCTGGATGGAGCCGTGCGGATTGCGGGACAGGGCGAGCTTCTGCTGGTTCGTCAGCTTGTCCGAGGTGAATTTCGCCGGGTTCACCGGGATGTTCAGCAGGATCAGCTTCCGGGTGCCGCGCCACATCGCCTGCTGCTGCTCGGCCTCGGTGTCGAAGAGCCGTACGGCCACGGTGCCCGCCGCGGCTCCCTCCTGCTCCACGAGCGCCGGGTAGGCCTTGACCGGCTGGCCGGCCCGCCGGGTCTCGAAGACCCGGTTCAGCGTGCCGATCGTCCAGTCCGTGAGCCCCGAACGCTCGATGGACTCACCCGAGGGCCCCGCGGTGGCCGCAGCAGCCCTGGAGAGGGCCTGACGGGCCTTGGGGCGCAGCTGGAGCTTCAGCGCCTCCAGGTCCTTGTCCTCGGCCACCCTGCGGCGCCGCTCGTCGACGATCCGGAACGTGATCTCGAGGTGGTCCGGGATCCGGGAGAGATCGAAGTCGTCGGCGGAGACCGGGACCCCGACCATCTGCTGGAGCTCACGCGCGAGGGTGACCGGCAGCGGCTCCTGCAGCGGCACCGCCCGGTCCAGGAACCGGCCCGCGTAGTTCGGCGCGGGGACGTAGTGCCGGCGGATCGGCTTGGGCAGGGAGCGGATCAGCTCGGTGACCACGTCCTCGCGCAGGCCGGGGATCTGCCAGTCGAAGCCTTCGGCGGTGACCTGGTTCAGCACCTGGAGCGGGATGTGGACGGTCACACCGTCCGCGTCCGCGCCGGGCTCGAACTGGTACGTCACCTTGAACTTGAGCTTCCCCTGCCGCCAGGAGTCCGGGTAGTCGTCCTTGGTGACGGCCCCGGCCTTCTCGTTGATGAGCATCGAGCGCTCGAAGTCGAGCGCCTCCGGCTCGTCGCGGCGCTTGTCCTTCCACCAGGAGTCGAAGTGCGCGCCGGAGACGACGTGCTCCGGGATCCGCTGGTCGTAGAAGTCGAAGAGCGTCTCGTCGTCCACGAGGATGTCGCGGCGCCGCGCCCGGTGCTCCAACTCCTCGACCTCGCCGAGGAGTGTGCGGTTGTCATGGAAGAACTGGTGGTGCGTGCGCCAGTCGCCCTCGACCAGTGCGTTCCGGATGAAGAGATCGCGGGACGTCTCGGCGTCGATCCGGCCGAAATTGATCTTGCGCTGGGCGACGATCGGTACGCCGTACAGCGTGACCCGCTCGTACGCCATCACCGCCGCCTGGTCCTTCTCCCAGTGCGGCTCGCTGTAGGTGCGCTTCAGCAGATGCTGGGCCAGCGGTTCGATCCACTCCGGCTCGACCCTGGCGTTGACCCGCGCCCACAGCCGGGACGTCTCGACCAGCTCGGCCGACATCACGAACCGCGGCTGCTTCTTGAAGAGCGCCGACCCGGGGAAGATCGCGAATTTGGCGCTGCGCGCGCCCAGGTACTCGTTCTTCTCGGTGTCCTTCAGCCCGATGTGCGACAGCAGCCCGGCCAGCAGCGAGGTGTGCACCGCCTGCTCCGGCGCATCCTCCTCATTGGGGTGGATGTCCATCTGCTTGGCGACCGTACGCAGCTGCGCATAGATGTCCTGCCATTCGCGGATGCGCAGGTAGTTCAGATATTCCTGCTTGCACATCCGGCGGAAGCTGGACGAGCCGCGCTCCTTCTGCTGCTCGCGGATGTACCGCCACAGATTCAGGAACGCCAGGAAGTCCGACGTCTCGTCCTTGAAGCGGGCGTGCTGCTGATCGGCCTGCGTCTGCTTGTCCGAGGGCCGCTCGCGCGGGTCCTGGATGGAGAGCGCGGCGGCGATCACCATGACCTCGCGCGTGCAGCCGTTGCGGTCGGCCTCGATGACCATGCGGGCGAGGCGCGGGTCGACGGGCAGCTGCGAGAGCTTCCGCCCCAGCTGCGTCAGCCGTTTCTTCGGATCCTTCTCGTCCGGGTCGAGTGCGCCGAGCTCCTGGAGCAGCTGCACACCGTCGCGGATGTTGCGGTGGTCCGGCGGGTCGATGAAGGGGAACTTCTCGATGTCGCCGAGGCCGGCCGCGGTCATCTGGAGGATGACGGACGCCAGGTTCGTCCGGAGGATCTCCGCGTCCGTGAACTCCGGGCGGGTCAGGAAGTCGTCCTCGGAGTACAGCCGGATGCAGATGCCGTCCGAGGTACGGCCGCAGCGCCCCTTGCGCTGGTTGGCGCTGGCCTGCGAGATCCGTTCGATCGGCAGCCGCTGGACCTTGGTGCGGTGACTGTAGCGGGAGATGCGGGCGTTGCCCGGGTCGATCACGTACTTGATGCCGGGGACGGTCAGCGAGGTCTCGGCGACGTTCGTCGCCAGAACGATCCTGCGGCCGGTGTGGCGCTGGAACACCCGGTGCTGCTCGGCGTGCGACAGGCGCGCGTAGAGGGGGAGCACCTCGGTGTGGCGGAGGTTCTTCTTGTTCAGGGCGTCCGCGGTGTCGCGGATCTCGCGCTCGCCGGAGAGAAAGACCAGGACATCGCCGGGGCCCTCCGCCTGGAGCTCGTCGACGGCGTCGCAGATCGCGGTGATCTGGTCGCGGTCGGAGTCCTCGCCCTCTTCCTCGAGCAGCGGCCGGTAGCGCACCTCGACCGGGTACGTACGCCCGCTGACCTCGACGATCGGCGCATGACCGAAGTGCCGGGCGAAGCGCTCCGGGTCGATGGTCGCCGAGGTGATGACGACCTTCAGGTCGGGGCGCTTGGGGAGCAGCCGGGCCAGATAGCCCAGCAGGAAGTCGATGTTCAGCGACCGCTCGTGGGCCTCGTCGATGATGATCGTGTCGTACGCGAGCAGCTCGCGGTCCGTCTGGATCTCGGCCAGCAGGATGCCGTCCGTCATCAGCTTCAGATACGTCGCGTCCGGGTTCACCTGGTCGGTGAAGCGGACCTTCCAGCCGACCGCCTCGCCGAGCGGGGTCTTCAGCTCGTCGGCGACGCGCTCGGCGACCGTACGGGCCGCGATCCGGCGCGGCTGGGTGTGCCCGATCATGCCCCGGACGCCGCGCCCCAGCTCCATGCAGATCTTCGGGATCTGCGTGGTCTTGCCGGAGCCGGTCTCACCGGCGACGATCACGACCTGGTGGTCGCGTATCGCCTCCAGGATCTCGTCCTTCTTCTGGCTGACCGGAAGTTCTTCCGGGTACGAGAGAGCGGGCATCCGTTCGGCGCGCCCCGCGAGCCGCTCGGCTGCCTTCCCGGCCTGGGTGGCGATCTCGTCCAGCACGGCCTGCCGGGCCTCGGGCTTACGGATCCGGCGCGCCCCTTCGAGGCGGCGGCCGAGTCGGTGCGCGTCGCGGAGCGAGACGTGTCCGAACTGGGACTGGAGATCGGCAAAGGAAGTAGACATACGGCTCCCAGGATCGCACCCGGGCCCGAGGAACGGCGAACCTATTTCGCGCGGTCTGCGTCACGGCCGCGATGACTGCGGGGGAGCTCCTGATCACAGCACGTACCATTTCGGGCAACTGATCTTCATACCGCAGTGGAAAGGCCCTCGTCCGTGTCCCGTACGCAGTGGTGCTGCCTGGTGTCGGTGCTCGCGGTCGCGCTGGGGCTGTTCTGCGGGCCCGCCACGGCGGTGACGGCGGCGACCGCGTCCGGGGATTCCGGCACCGCGGTGGCCGCCCCGGCCGTCGACGGTCAGGGGGTGCCCGGCTGCGGCAACGGCACGACGCACGACGGCACCGAGCCCGGCGTACCCGTCCGGGCCCGTGCCGCGCACGACCAGGCGCCCGGTCTCGCCGAATGGGGTCCGAGCGCCGCTCCCGGGCAGCAGCCCGCGGAGCCGCGCGCACGCGTCAGGCTGCGCGGGCGGGAGCCTGCCGCGCCGTCCCCGGTGGAACTCTCCGTACTGCGGGTTTAGAGGAGCTCACAAAATGGGAGTCCGATCAGCTCGCGGCGTCCGGTGCGTGCATGCCAGGCGTCGCGAGCTGGGCGCCCATTTCGTGAGCTCTTAGGGGGATGCCCGCCACCCAGTCGTCCCCTTCCCCTCTCCCGCACCACGAGCACGGAGTCTCGCCATGCCCACGCCCACAACCTCCTCGTCCAGGAAGCCGCTGCTCTACGGCACCGGTGTCGTCCTCGCCGCCGCGCTGCTCGGCCTCGTCTCCTACCGCGCCACCGCCCCCGCCGACCGCTCCGGCTCCTCCTCCTCGACTTCGGTCGCCGATGTCACCGCCGACCCGGACGCCGGCGTCTTCCCGGAACTGGCGAGGCTGGCCCGCCGCGACCCCGCCGACAGACTCGCGCAGGGCCCGGTCGACGCGCCCGTGGTCCTCATCGAGTACGCCGACTTCAAGTGCGGCTACTGCGGCAAGTTCGCCCGGGACACCGAACCCGCCCTGGTGAAGAAGTACGTCGACGACGGCACCTTGCGCATCGAGTGGCGCAACTTCCCGATCTTCGGCGCCGAATCCGAGGCCGTCGCGCGCGCCGCCTGGGCCGCCGGGCAGCAGGGCCGCTTCTGGCAGTTCCACGCAGCCGCCTACACCGAAGGGGCCAAGGAGAAGGGCTTCGGCAAGGACCGGGTGAAGGCGCTCGCCAAGGAGGCGGGAGTGCGGGACCTCGGCCGGTTCGTACGCGACGCGGACGGCGCGGCTGCTTCCGCCGCGGTGAGCAAGGACCAGGAGGAGGGGTACGGGATCGGCGCGAGCTCCACCCCGTCCTTCCTGATCAACGGCCGCCCGCTGGCCGGAGCGCAGCCGGAGGAGGTCTTCGAGCAGGTCATCCAGGCGGCGGCCGACAAGGCCGCCAACACCGAGGACGCCAAGGGAGAGAGCGGCTCCAAGGGCTCCGGTGACGCCGGGGGCGCCGACAAGTGACAGCGGACATCGGCTACTTCGCCGCCTTCCTCGGCGGACTGCTGGCCCTGGTCAGCCCCTGCAGCGCCCTGTTGCTGCCCGCCTTCTTCGCCTACTCCATCGACTCGGCCTCGCGGTTGCTGGCCCGTACCGGCATCTTCTACGCCGGTCTGGCCACCACCCTCGTGCCGCTCGGCGCCGCAGGCTCGTACGCCGGACGGCTCTTCTACAGCCACCGCGACCAGCTGGTCCTCGGCGCCGGCTGGCTGATCATCGGGCTCGGCCTGGCCCAGATCGTGGGCCTCGGCTTCGCCTCGCGCCGGATCGCGGCCCTCAGCGGGCGGATCCGGCCGACGACCGTCGTGTCGGTCTACGCCCTCGGCGCCGTCTACGGGCTGGCCGGGTTCTGCGCCGGCCCGATCCTCGGCAGCGTCCTGACGGTGGCGGCGGTCAGCGCCAGCCCGGTCTACGGCGGACTGCTGCTCGCCGTCTACGCCCTGGGCATGGCGGTCCCGCTGTTCCTGCTGGCGCTGGTCTGGGAGCGCTTCGACCTCGGGCGCCGCGCCTGGCTGCGCGGCCGTGCCTTCCGGCTCGGCCGCTTCGAGCTGCACACCACCACTGCGCTGTCGGGGCTGTTCTTCATCGGGCTGGGCGCACTGTTCCTGGCGTACGACGGGACGACCGAGCTGCCCGGACTGCTGGACGTGGACAATTCGTTCGCCGTCGAGCAGTGGGCGCAGCGGATCGGCGAGCAGGTGCCGGACGCGGCCGCGCTGGTGACGGTGGTGACGGTGACGCTGCTGATTCTGGGGGTGCGGGCCCGGCGCCGTCGGGATGCAAACCCCGCGGAGCGGGAAGAGGCGTGACACGGCGAAAGCCCCGTCCGGTGGACGGGGCTTTCGGGTGGTGGCTGGGGCCGGGATCGAACCGGCGACCTATCGCTTTTCAGGCGATCGCTCGTACCAACTGAGCTACCCAGCCACGCAGCACTTACGAGCTGCAGCGGTCCTGACGGGATTTGAACCCGCGGCCTCCACCTTGACAGGGTGGCGAGCACTCCAAACTGCTCCACAGGACCAAGCTTTTGTGCGACTAAGTGTCGCACAAGGTGGTGCGTGCCCCCAACGGGATTCGAACCCGAAATCGTTACCTTGCTGACCTGCGAAAACGCCGGATAACCCGGACAAACGCCCCCGTTTTCATCCTCCTGCATCCGGCTCGATCCCGCTGGATCTAGCTCCCGTGCTGACGTGTCAGCACGGGCTCGCTGATCGGTGCTGGAGAAAATCCGACTTCCCTTCAAGGCTCCTACATGGCATGCCATGCCAGACAAGCGAGCTGGACACCTCCACCCGTCCTCGCGGGAGCAAAGCGCCAGTGCGGCGCGCCCCTGAAGGGTAGAACCTTCAGGGGCGCGGTCGGCATTCCGGGTAGGGTCCGCAGGCCTCACCGGTCAGCGCCGAAGGGCCTCCACCGGCTGGATGCGCGCGGCCCGCCAGGCCGGATAGAGGCCGGCCAGCACGCCGGTGACCAGCCCGATCAGCGGGGCGGCGGCGACGGTTGCGGGGTGCACGACCGGCGTCCAGTCCCGGGCCAGAGCGACGGCGACCACCGTCACGGTGCCCAGGCTGGTGCCCACCAGGCCGCCAAGGGCGCCGAGGGCTCCGGACTCGGCCAGGAACTGGGCGGTGATGTGCCGGGCGCGGGCGCCCAAGGCGCGGCGCAGCCCGATCTCGCCGGTCCGCTCCAGCACCGCGACCAGGGTGGTGTTGGCGATGCCGACCGCGCCGATGATCAGGCAGATCCCGGCCAGCAGCAAAAAGAGCTGACTCAGGTCGGAGCCCACGGTCGAGCGCAGGGTCTTGGGGTCCGGAGGCGGGATAGCCTTGAAGTACTCGGGGTGGTCGGGGCGCAGCGCGGTGGCCGCTTCGGCGGCGACCTGCTGGGCGGCGCCCAGTTCGGTGGCGATCAGCATGCCGGACTCGGTGGGGCCGGGGGCGCCCCAGATCTGCTCGGCGGTGGTGCGCGGGACGACGACGGAAAGCAGCAGGTCGGCCTTGCGCTCCACATCGTCGACGATGCCGACGACGGTGAACGACTCTTCGCCGATGAACAGCGCAGGATGGGTCTCCAGGGTGGTGATGCCCAGCCGGCTCGCGGTTCCTGCGCCGATCACGGCGACCCGGCCGGCCTGGGCCATCCGCTCGTCGTACAGCCGCCCCTCGGCCAGGGTCGGCACGGCGGCCTTCAGGACGCCGGGCGAGGCTGCGACAACATCGATCCGCTCGCCTCCGGCATTGTCGCCGATGGGCGCGGAGCGGGCGCTGCCCGCCCGGTCGTCTCGTACGGTCCAGTAGACTCCCGCGGCCTTGACCCCGTTCACCCTGCGCATCCGGGCGTCGGCGTCCGCGGGGAAGGCGGGCCCGGTGAGCTGGTCGGGGTCGTCCACCGTCTCCTCGATCGTCACCTCGGTGGCGGTCAGCGCATTGAACCGGGCGTCGATCTGGGACGAGGTGGTCGCGGTCAGCCCGAGGATCGCCACGAACGTGCCGACGCCGAGCACCGTGCCGAGCGCGGTCAGCGCGGAGCGGGCGGGCCGTTGCAGCATCCCGGCCGTGGCCTCGGCGAGCAGGTCGCGGGGGGCGAAGGCGGAGGGTATGACGCCGGCGGCGGCGCGTCCACGCCGGATGCGCAGCTTCACGCGGCCACCTGCTGCTCACGAAGGACACCGTCGCGGATGACTACGGTGCGGGCACCACGGGCTGCCACCTCCAGATCGTGCGTGATCAGCAAGATGGTCATCCCATCGGCGTGCAGTTCGTCCAGCAGCCCCAGGACCGCCCCGGCGTTGGCGGTGTCGAGGTTGCCGGTGGGCTCGTCGCACAGCAGCAGAGAGGGGCCGGCAACCAGCGCCCGGGCGATGGCGACGCGTTGGCGCTCACCGCCCGAGAGCCGGGTGGGCAGCGAGTCGATGCGGTGGCCGAGGCCCACGCGGACCAGGGCGTCGCGGGCGCGCGGGGCCCGCTCAGCGTGGGGGACGCCGTTGTAGACCATGGCCAGGGTGACGTTCTCCAACGCCGAGCGGTGCGGCAGCAGATGAAAGGTCTGGAAGACGAAGCCGATGCGACGACCGCGCAGCGCGGTTCGATCGGCGTCACACAGCGCGCCGGTGTCGTAGCCGTCGAGGAGGTACGTGCCATGGGTGGGGGCGTCCAGTAGCCCGGCTATGTTGAGGAAGGTGGACTTGCCCGAGCCCGAAGGCCCGACGACGGTAACGAAATCCCCCGGCTCAACGAGCAGTTCACACGGCTTGAGGGCAGGCACGGGCGGCGGCCCCGGATAGGTGAGGCCGACCTGGCGGAACTCGATGACCGGCGTCACTGCCCCACCGCCCCCTTCTTCACACCCGCGATGACCTGCTCGCCCTTGTCCAGCCGGGCAGCCCCCACCGGCTCCACGGCAACGAAGCCGTCGCCCGCGGTGCCCGTGCGCACCTCCACCCGACGCTGCTCGCCGTCCGGCTGGAGCACCGTGACCGTGGTCCGGCCGTCGGCGCCCGCGGTCAGCGCGGTGATCGGCACGACCAGCGCCTTGCCGTCGGTACGGGCCGCCTCGATGGTCAGCCGCACATCTTGCCCGGCCAACTGGGCATCCAGCGCCTTGTCCGGATCGACCCGCAGCAGATAGCCGCTCTGCCCCGGCGCCGCCGGCACCCCACCGCCCGGCTCGCCCTCGCCGCCGCCACCCCCGCTGCCGCTGTCCGGTGCGGTCAGCGAATCGGCCAGCGAACCCACCTTCGCCTGCGCCTTGATGCCGGAGAGCTCTGAGTAGATCTGCACCCGCTGCCCCTTGCGCACCAGGCCCTTTTGATGCTCCTGCAGATAGGCCTGTACCGCGAGCTTCCCGCCGGACACCGTCAGCATCGTCCCGTCCACGGGCGCACCCACCCGCCCCGGCACCGCATCCACTCGGGCGGGAAAGCCCTGCAGGAAGACCACTTCGCCGGCCGGGAGCCGAGGACCCGACGCGACCTGCGCGGCAGCCAGATCAGCCTGCGCCTCAGCCAGATCATCCCGCGCATACTGCACCGTACGCGCCGACCCCTCGCCTTCGGCGTCCTCGGCCTCCTCCACCGCCCGCTCAGCCGCCGTCACCGCATCCTCGGCCGCCTTCAGCCCTTCCCCGTTGTCGTCCACAGCCTGCAGCGGGTCGTAACCTATCCCGGCGTAGAAGGCGTTGAGGGCGGCCTTGGTCCCTGCTCCGAAGGTCCCGGCGGTATCGCCGCCCGTGCCGTGCCCCAGGTCTTGCAACGCCTCCTGCAGCTGCCTCACGTCGTCGCCCGTCGCGCCGGGCTTGAGATCGCGGTAGACGGGTATCCGCCCGGGCAGGACGAACACCGGCCGCCCGGAGACCTCGAGCAGCACCTGCCCGGCCTTCAGCCGATCACCCTGCTTGACCGGCAACTTGGTCACGACGGGTGCGGCACCGTCCTCCCCGCCGGCCACCTGCGGCGCCACATCCACACTCTGTCCGGCAACGACCTGCCCGCGCACGATCACCGACGACGTCAACACCCGATGTTCCACCGGTGACGTCAACACCGACCGCTCCGGCGGCCCCGCCTCCGCCGCCGCCTGCGAAGGCGACTTGATCAGCGTGGATGCCACCACCCCGGCCCCCGCAAGCAACACCGCCCCACCCGCGACAGCGGCAATCCAACGGCGCCTACGCGCAAGCCCGCTGGCGGGACCTCCGTCCGCGGCGGCACTGTCCCCGACCTCCTGGGTCGTCGTTACAACGGGTTCGTCCCCAGCATCCGGTTGTGCGGTCACTTCATCACATTTCCTCGTCGCACCCTGCAGACCTGCTTCACCGTGTCCTACCGGGGTCGGTCAGCCGCCGACGGTGATCTCCTGGTCGTCGTTCTTGCCAGGGCTGCACTTCTTTAGGGCCGCGATGAGGGCGTCATTATCGCCATTCTTGGCCCTGTCGTACTTGGTGAAGCCCTCGGCCTTCATGCACGCGACGAAGGCCGGGTCTGCCTTCGCTGTCTCACCTTCGTCCTCGGGGGTGTCCGGCGCAGGCAGGAGATCCGCACACTCCTTCACGGCCTTGGTCTGCACCGCCTCGTCCCCACCGCCCTTGACCACACGGAGTTCACCGTCGGAGGTGGTCTCGATCTTGACCCCGTTCTCCTCCAGGCACCCGTAGTAGTCACGTTCCGAGTCACTGGCCGCCGAGGGCTTCCCACCCGCTGCGGGCCTCGTGCTGGAATCACTCCCGCTGCCCGCGCTGTCCTCCTCGGCACCGCCGCATCCGACCAGGACAGCGGCTGCTAGCAGTGCTGCACACAGTGATTGCGTGACGCGAGTGGGGAACGGCATGAGTAACTCCGTTTTGCTGAGAGGAGGGGGATGGCGTAGCCGCTCTGCGGCACATCACGCCCAGCCGTCTTCCCTCGGGATCGTCCGCCGCAGAACAGGTCCAAGCGTGACTGACCCCACCACGTGGTGAGAGCCGCCGTCTACTGGCCCCAGGGACAGTAGACGGCGCTTGCCTGATGATCTGTAATAACGCGGCACTTCGCACAGGTGCACACGCAACAACACCTCAGCAGCTAGGAGTTCTGTTCATGACCAACCTCACCCGCCGCGTAGCCACAGTCGCACTGGCCGTCTCCGCCCTCGGCGGCTTCGGTCTGGCTACTGCCGGCACAGCGGCAGCCGCGCAGGTCGCCTACGACGGCTACCTGGACCCAGAGGAGATTGGCTTCTACTACAACTCGGACCAGGCCGGCTGCGTCTTCGACCTGTTTGACAAGGACCAAAACTTCAACAACGACTATTTCAAGGCCTTCCCGAGCTCTGGCTCGTGCAACGGCAAGGGACAGGTCGTCGGCAACAACACCGCCTCCTACAAGAACCGCAGCGGCGATGACTGGTACGTCCATACCGGCCCCAACAGTGGAGGTACGTACCACGGCAAAATTCCCGCCTATTACGTCGGTAACGCGACCGCCAACTTCAAGAACAACATCGAGTCGGTCTGCTGGGTGGTCGAGTACTGCGCCCCTTACTAGATCGCACCGGGCGGCACACGCCCGACCTCTCACTGCCCGCTGTCCCGCTCGCCGTTATCGCGCGGGACAGCGGTTCCCCCACGCTACCCGCACCGCGACCGCGAGGATCCCCGCCATGGCTCTCCCAGCCCGACTCCTGGCTACCACCTGTCTGGTGAGCGCTGCCGCGCTGACCCTCAGCAGCTGCGCAGGCGAGGAGACCGCAGCCGACGGGGCGGGAAAGGAGCCGGCCATCGGCAGCATCGAGAAATTGAGCAGCACCGAAGGCCTGGAGTTCCCTGTCGCAGCATACGAGGTCACCTCCGATCAGCAGTATCAGGTGAAAAAGGCCCAGAATCGTCTGATCGAGCAATGCATGAACCGCTTCGGCTTCGAGTACGCCCTCCCCGCCCCGACACCTCCGAGCCGGGATGACTCGAAATCACGGGTCTTCGGGCTGGCCAGCGCGGAGGATGCCGCCCAGTTCGGCTACGCGAGCCCTCGCCAAGCAACCGACCCGGCACCCGCCACGAGACAGTCGCCAGCCCTTCTCAGCAGGACCGGCCAGACGGTGCTCAACGGGGTGGACCCCGTTGCCGAGGCTAAGGCGAAGGCACAGGGCAAGGCAGCTGCCCCCACCGATGAACCCATGTCGCAGGCCGAGGCGGAGAAGGCGCCGGGCAGCGGCATCATCGTCAACGGCGAGGAAGTGCCCGTCGGCGGCTGCGGTCGCGAGTCGGCTCTGAAGCTGTACGCCCCGAATCCGGAAGCCGTCGACATCCTCTTCGTCTTCAATCTGGGTGGTGAGGCCGAGTCCAGGGCGCTGGAGGACTCCAGGGTGAGGAAGGCCACGACCAAGTGGTCACAGTGCATGGCTGATTCCGGCTTCACCACCTCCAGTCCCGACAACGTCCAGTCGGACCTGGGCCTGAAGGCAGGCGAGCTCTCCAGCCCTAAGGCCATCACCATCGCCAAGGCGGACGTCGCCTGCAAGACCCAGGTCAACTACATCGGCATCCGCTACGCCGTGCAGAGCGCGTACGAGAAGCTTCTGGTGGAAGAGCACGCCGAGACCCTCGCCCTGTTCAAGCAACAGACCCAAGACCGGCTTCGCCTCGCAGCGCAACTCAACGGCTGATCCGATCAGTTACGATCCAGTCGCATCAGGATTGTGCGGGATCTGACCACCCGTGCGGCTATTGAACCCCGGGGGGGGATTCATGCGTTCTGTTGACCAGGTGGACGGGGACTGCTTGCTGGACAGGGACGGTGGTACCTCGGCAGCCGCGGACTTACTCCTCCGCGCGCTCGCCCTCGATCCCCCTCTCACCGAGACCGAGGAGAAGGTCCTCGACCTGCTGCGGGGTGGGCCGACCAATGCGGAGATCGCCACCCACCTGGGTATCACGACCCGTACTGTGAAGTTCCATGTGTCAAACCTCCGGGTGAAGCACTGCGGGCTCTCCCGCCTCCAGCTCTGCCTGCTGGCCACGTTGCGCCGACTGGACCCTGTGGCGGCCGGGACCGCCGTGGGACCAACCGGTCAGAATTGAGCAACGGGGTCCGCAGCGTGCGACACATCCGGCGCCGATGGACATCTGGCGCCGTCACCGGCCGGTGCACGGCGGCGCCGGCCACCTCCGGCCCGACGAGCCACGGGTCCTGGAGGAGTGGGACGACTTCACCTACCAGGTGGTCGGCACCGCGCCGAACCTCGCCGCCGCCCGGAACGGGGTTGCTGAGCTGGCGCTCGACGATGACTCCGCCGCGTGACGCGGCAGGTCAGCCCTTCCGGGCGAGCCGACGGCCGGGCAGGTCATGCCGTCAGCCCCCAGTTGGTGATGATGGCGTACCTGCACCGGTTCGTGAACGAGGCGGGCTTCATCGACCGGGAGCACGGGGTCGGCCGCCGCCGGGTCGACCTGCTGATCCGCCAGCCGTACACCGCCGCTGATGGTTCGCGGGCGGTGCAGCGCGAGGCGCTGGAGCTGAAGGCGTGGCGCCAGGGCCGCACCGGTCCACGAGCGCACCGCCTTCTCCCAGCAGAGGACACCCTCCGGGCGCACCGTCACGCTGCTGCGCGCTTGACGGCGGGGCAGGAGCCCCGACGCCCGGCCGTGAACCAACGCGAGCGGGCGAACACCACCCTGGTGGCACGTGCCGCACGCGCAGCAGCGCGGGTTCTGTGCGGGAGCTGATGGGGCCGCGCGGTCAGGAATCACGGCAGCTCGGTGCTGACACGTCGGCACCGTTTCAGCACGCACAGCCCCCTTAGGAGCCGCACTTCTACAGGCCGGAAGAGACATTTCAGGCACCACGAAAACGCCCCGGACGGCATGTCCGGGGCGCATTCAGCGCAGTGGCTGGGGCCGGGATCGAACCGGCGACCTATCGCTTTTCAGGCGATCGCTCGTACCAACTGAGCTACCCAGCCACGCAGTTCGCCGAGGCGATCTGCAAGCGGTCCTGACGGGATTTGAACCCGCGGCCTCCACCTTGACAGGGTGGCGAGCACTCCAAACTGCTCCACAGGACCAAGCTTCAGTGTCCGAAAAATTCGGACACATGATGTTGTGCGTGCCCCCAACGGGATTCGAACCCGTGCTACCGCCTTGAAAGGGCGGCGTCCTGGGCCACTAGACGATGAGGGCAAAACTGCTAGTGCTTCCCCTCGAGAGGTTCCGCTTCTCCTTCAACCTCTGGGGTCTCAGAACGGTCAAGCCCTGACCGGCGCCCTTGGGCACGTCCGAGACTGTACTACGGCGTTTCGGTGTCAGCCAAACCGAATAGGCGAAGGGGTTGGGCCGGCCGGGTCTTCTTCCGGCAGATGGCGGCTGACCTCGGCTGTCGTCAGACCGAGACCGCCGAGCGTGATCTCGTCCCAGGCCTGCAGACGGCGAGTCGCGCGGTCCGGACGGAGCACCGAGGCGCGCACCTTCTCCGGCTTCCTGTTCTGCACGGCGCGCAGTCCGCCGCCGCCGGTGGAGCCCTCGACCTTGAGCCGGGTGCCGAACTTCAGAAGTTCGTTCTGCCGGTGGTGCACATGGCCGGCGAGAACCAGCGGCAGCGTGCCGTGCGGGGGCGCGGGATATGCGGGACAGGGCAGGGAGTGGCGGTCCGGGGCCGGTCGGGCGGGGGTACGTGACAATGGCGGGGTGCTGGAGATGACGCGCGAAGAGTTCGAGGAACTGGTCGCCGAGGCCCTGGACCGGATTCCGCCGGAGCTGACGCGGCTGATGGACAACGTCGCGGTGTTTGTCGAGGACGAACCGGACCCCGGCGATCCGGAGCTGCTCGGGCTGTACGAGGGCACGCCGCTGACCGATCGCGGTGAGTGGTACGCCGGGGTGCTGCCGGACCGGATCACGATCTACCGCGGGCCGACGCTGCGGATGTGCGAGTCGCGTGCGGACGTCGTGGCCGAGACGGAAATCACGGTCGTCCATGAGATCGCCCACCACTTCGGCATCGACGACGAGCGGCTGCACGCGCTCGGTTACGGCTGAGTACGCCCGGGAGAGCAGCGGCGAAGGGGCCGACGGTGAAGGGGTCGATGGTGCGTGGGGCGTGTCCCATGCGGGGCAACGGGAGTTGGGCACAGCGCCCCCGTCCGTTCCCGCCCTTGTTCGCTCCCCGCCTCCCGGAGGTGCCCGCCGTGCGTCAGTTGCCATCCCCTGTCCGATGGGCAGCCGTCACCGCAGTGACGATTGCCGCGTCCACCGGCTGCATGAGCATCAGCGACGACGGCGGGAAGCCGGCCCCGTCGCGGTCGGCCGAGCAGAAGGGCTCGTCGGGTGAACCGGAAGGCGCCACGGTGGCGGATACGGGACGGGCCCGTACCGGAGGGGGCGCGGAGGCGCACTCCGACCGGGAGGCCGCCGAATCGCCGAGCCCGAGCGCGTCGGCGCGCGCCTCGGTCGTACCCGGTGGCGCGCATGCTGGCGTGGGGTCCGGTGATCCGTTGCCGACCCGGGGCGGGCATCTGCCGGTGCCGTCCCCGCCGGTGGGCGGGGGGTCGCAGCAGCCGGTGCCGTCCGCGGAGCCGTCGGTGCCCTCCGGGCCGTCCGCGCCGGTCACCCCGGAGCCGTCGAGCTCACCCGATCCGGAACCCTCCAGTCCGCCCCCGGTGCCCTCCGCGTCTCCGGCCGCGCAGTTCCGCAGTGACGCGATGAGTGTGCCGGATGGCATGGAGGCGCTGCGGACTCCCGAGGCATCACCGCAGGTGGGGCCGGTGTAGCGGGTGGTCCGGAGCGTGTGGTTTGCGCGATGTGGGTGAGAGTGCGTATGGTAGTAGATCGTTTGATCCCATTGCCCGGCGCCGACACAGAAGAGCGCCGTGTGGCGCGTACTCTCCCTTGCCGTGGCTGGACCGCATTGAGGCGGTCGAAATTGCGAATCACGGAGTTATGGGCGCGTGCCGAGACTCCGGAAGGTTTCGCATTTCGCATGTCCAATTTCAGCTCTGACAACACCGTTGTGCCCGAGAACGACGAGATTGTCACCGAAGCCGAGGCCGTAGTGGCCGAGGCCGCCGAGGTGTCCGAGCCGGTCGAGACGGCCGAGTCCGTCGACGTCACCGGCTCCACCGAGGCCACCACCGACTCCGCCACCGACGCCGAGCCGACCATCACCTTCGCCGACCTGGGCCTGCCCGAGGGCATTGTCCGCAAGCTCGCGCAGAACGGTGTGACCGCGCCCTTCCCGATCCAGGCCGCGACCATTCCGGACGCGCTGGCCGGCAAGGACATCCTGGGCCGCGGCCGTACCGGCTCCGGCAAGACGCTCTCCTTCGGTCTGCCGACCCTGGCCACGCTGGCCGGCGGTCACACCGAGAAGAAGAAGCCCCGCGCGGTCATCCTCACCCCGACCCGTGAGCTCGCGATGCAGGTCGCGGACGCGCTGCAGCCCTACGGCGACGTGCTCGGCCTGAAGATGAAGGTCGTCTGCGGCGGTACGTCGATGGGTAACCAGATCTACGCGCTGGAGCGCGGTGTCGACGTCCTCGTCGCCACCCCGGGCCGGCTGCGCGACATCATCAACCGGGGCGCCTGCTCGCTGGAGAACGTCCAGGTCGCCGTCCTCGACGAGGCCGACCAGATGTCCGACCTGGGCTTCCTGCCCGAGGTCACCGAGCTGCTCGACCAGGTTCCGGCCGGCGGTCAGCGCATGCTCTTCTCCGCCACCATGGAGAACGAGATCGGCACGCTGGTCAAGCGCTACCTGAGCAACCCGGTGAGCCACGAGGTCGACAGCGCCCAGGGCAACGTCACGACCATGACGCACCACGTCCTCGTCGTGAAGCCGAAGGACAAGGCGCCGGTCACCTCCGCCATCGCTGCCCGCAAGGGCCGCACGATCATCTTCGTCCGCACCCAGCTGGGCGCCGACCGCATCGCCGAGCAGCTCGTCGAGGCGGGCGTGAAGGCGGACGCGCTGCACGGCGGCATGACGCAGGGCGCCCGCACCCGCGTTCTTGAGGACTTCAAGAAGGGTTACGTCAACGCGCTCGTCGCGACCGACGTCGCCGCCCGCGGTATCCACGTCGACGGCATCGACCTGGTGCTGAACGTGGACCCTGCCGGTGACCACAAGGACTACCTGCACCGCTCGGGCCGTACCGCCCGTGCCGGCAAGTCCGGTGTCGTCGTCTCCCTGGCGCTGCCGCACCAGCGCCGCCAGATCTTCCGCCTGATGGAGGACGCGGGCGTCGACGCCTCCCGCCACATCGTGCAGGGCGCGGGCGTCTTCGAGCCGGAGGTCGCCGAGATCACCGGTGCCCGTTCGCTGACCGAGGTCCAGGCCGACTCTGCGAACAACGCCGCCAAGCAGGCGGAGCGCGAGGTCGCCGACCTGACCAAGCAGCTGGAGCGCGTCCAGCGCCGCGCCGGTGAGCTCCGCGAGGAAGCCGACCGCCTGGTCGCCCGTGCCGCGCGCGAGCGGGGCGAGGACCCCGAGGCAGCAGTCGCCGAGGTCGCCGCCGAGGCGGAGGCCGCGATCGAGGCCGCCGTCTCCGTACCGGAGCAGCCCACAGCGCGCGACGACCGTCGCGACGACCGCGGCAACTTCGACCGCCGGGACAACCGCGGCGGCGACCGCCGGGACGACCGGGGCGGCGACCGTGGTGGGTACCGCGGCGGCGACCGCGGTGGTGACCGTGGTGGTTTCCAGCGTCG
>NZ_JBSFYR010000017.1:41334-108115 GCF_053599875.1 Streptomyces sp. NPDC005151
CGTGACGACCGTTCGTCGGGCGGCTTCCGCTCCGGTGGCAGCGACCGTCCGTCGTTCAACCGCGACCGTCGTGACGACCGCGGTGGTGACCGTGGTAGTTTCCAGCGTCGTGACGACCGTTCGTCGGGCGGCTTCCGCTCCGGTGGCAGCGACCGTCCGTCGTTCAACCGCGACCGTCGTGACGACCGCGGTGGTGACCGTGGTGGTTTCCAGCGTCGTGACGACCGCCCGTCGGGCGGCTTCCGCTCCGGTGGCAGCGACCGTCCGTCGTTCAACCGCGACAACGACCGCCCGTCGTTCAACCGCGACAACGACCGCCCCTCGTTCAACCGCGACCGTGGTGACGAGCGCCCGTCCGGTGGCTTCCGCTCCGGTGGCAGCGACCGTCCGTTCAACCGCGACCGTCGTGACGACCGCCCCTCGGGCGGCTTCCGCTCCGGTGGCAGCGACCGTCCGACCGGCCGCCGCGACGACCACCGTGGTGGCACGGGCACCGGCACCAACACCGGTTCCTTCGGCCGCCGTGACGACAAGCCGCGCTGGAAGCGCAACGGCTGAACGCAGTGAGCAAGACCTGCTGAAGGTCTGCTGAGAGCGGGCCCGTCCTTTACGGACGGGCCCGCTTTTCTTTTCGCTTACGTCACAATCGGAACGGCTGCTAATATCCGGTGACTTGCACAGGGTATGGACAGGGGTCGGCCGGGGGGCCTTGCGCGATTCCTTTGCGGCAGGCTGCCGTTGACTCCCTGTGTCATTCATGCCTTTTCAGGTATTTCGGGGAGGGACCCTCTTGGCACGCCTTGCTTTCGTACGCAGCCGTTCCGTCGGGCGCGGTCGCGCGGCACTGGCCGCTCTCACCGTGATCGCGGCCGGACTCGGCACGATGCCGAGCGCCAGTGCCGTGGACACGCCGACTCCCGTACAGACCGGCGGGGTCTGGGGCATCGACTTCGCCGGCGGAACGCTGAACACGGTGGAAGTCGGGGCGAGCGGTGAGCAGTTCGTCGTCGCGCGCCAGGTCGCCCAGGACGGATCGACGGTGGGTGACCGGACTTCCATGGGGTATGCCGGCACATTCGCAAACGGTGCCCACATCAAGCGTGTGCCGTGCGACGCCGGTTCCTGCGTACCGCTGCGCGCCACCGGGAACGGCCATGTGGGCTACTTCTTCGTCAACAACGACGTGGAGCGCGCCCAGATCCGGCTGACGGCCAACAGCTATCACTCGGCCGATGAACCTGCGGTCACGGGTGGCCAGTTCGTGGACGTCACCGGACGTTATTTCGTCTACAACGCCGCATCGACCGGAAAGCAGTACATCGACGACGTTTCCGAATACCGCTCGACGGATGTCCGAATGACCCGGTCCATCGGCGCTGCCTCGGTATGGGGAGCCCTGCTGTGGACGTCCAGTTCCACCGCCGGAGCCGTTACCGCGTTCGATCTCGAAAAGAAGAAGACTGTCGAGACGCTCGCCACCGGCGCGCCCTGTGTGGTCAAGGAACTGCAGACCGTAGACCGCTGGATCTACTGGAACTGCGGTACGAGCGGCCCCGCCGGTGTGTACGACCGTACGGCGAAGAAGAGCTTCACCGTTCCGTCCGGTGCCGCACTCGTCGGCGACGGCTATCTCGTACAGCACGACCGCTCCGCCGGGAAGTTGATGCTCACCGACTTCCACACCGGGACAGCCGTGGCGCCCCGGGAGATCGCGGATCTGCCTGCGGGCAGCACCGCCGACCAGCGACGGCTGACCTGGGCCGTGGACAAGTTCGGAGGCGACATCGCGTACGTCGGCCCGGACCACGCGATCCGGTTCGTGCAGAGCGATGTGCCCGCACAACCGCTGGCGAAGATCGAGTCCGATCTCGGCGACGGTCATCTCGACTACAAGAACACCTACGGCACTGGCAGCCAGTACTGGAACAGCACCTGGCAGCTCAACAAGTCGGCGAGGTGGACCTTCACGGTCAAGGACGCGCTCGGTCGCACGGTCCGCATGTTTTCCGGGGATTCCGGTGCCGAGGTCAAGGTCGGGTGGGACGGCAGGACGGACGCGGGCAGCTACTCCGTCAACGGCCCCCACACCTGGACGCTGAGTGCGAAGGCCACCGACGGCGACGGCACGTACACCACCAGTGGGAAGATCGCGGTCAGTGGCGGCCTGCAGGGCCACCACGACCAGGGCGGCTACACCTTCGGTGAGCTGGTCACGCTGAACCCCTCCGGCGGCCTGACCCTTCATTACACCGAGGGCAAGGGCACTTTCGACTGGAAGCGGTCCGCCTCCGGCTGGCCCGCGGGCACGGTCGCCGTCCCGTTCGGGGACATGGGCAGCGACCGGTGCTCCGAAATGCTGATACGGATGCCGAACGGGGAGCTGCGTCGGTACGCCGGCAAGTGCGGTGACTCGTACAAGCCGACCAGCAGCCACACCTCTCTGGGCACCGGCTGGAACGCGTACAACGTACTGACGGCGCCCGGCGATCTGACCGGGGACGGCCGTACCGACCTGCTTGCACGCAAGACGTCCACCGGTGACGTCTACCTCTTCGCCAACGACGGACACAGCAAGCTGAAGCCCGGCGTGAAGATCCGTTCGGCGTGGGGCGGCTACACGAAGATCGTGGGTGCGGGAGACCTCAACGGTGACGGGTACGGCGATGTGCTGGCCCGCCACAAGGACGGGACGCTCTACCGCTACAACGGCACCGCCACCGGCGTGCTGAAGGACCGGGTGAAGGTCTTCTCCGCGTGGGGTGCCTCGTACAACACCGTTGTCGGAGTCGGCGACATCACCGGTGACGGCAGGGCCGATCTGATCGAGCGGGACTCGGCCGGGAAGCTGTACCGCAACAACGGTGACGGCAAGGGCTCGTTCGGCGGCCGTACGCAGATCGCCACCGGCTGGCAGACGTACAAGGGAATTTTCTAGGCACGCGCACGGACATGGTCGGGCGTGCGCACGGACACTTTCAGGCGCGCGGCAGGGGCCGGAGGCCGGGGACGCACAGGCTCCCGGACCTTCGCTTCCGCCGCGCGGGCAGCAGCTGCAAGAAGGAGAACCCAGGGTGAATCGTCGTGCCCTTGTCGGCGGCAGGACCGCTGTGACCGCATCACTCGTCGTCGCCGGCCTCGGGCCGCTCACCGCCCCGGCGGCCGCGGCGGAAACCCCGCAGGGCAGCGGATCCGAGGTGGTCGTCCCTGCGGGAGCCCGCTATCTGCCGCGCACCGAGAACCTCAGGGCAGCGGGGGAAACCGGGTATCTGCACACCCAGGAGGGCACGTCCGGCATGCTGTGGACGGACTACGCCACGGGGACCACCACCGCCGTCACCGACCTGGCCGGCAGTGCGAACGCAGGTCTCTTCGCGCGGCAGCCCGCAACGGGCCGGGTCGCCATCAGCGACCCGGCCACCGGCCGGAGCACAGAGGTGGTGCTGCCCGCCGGACACTTCTGGTTCGGTGCCTTCGGCCCGTCCGCCGCGCTCAGTTACGAGCGGGCCGCCGACCGGACCATTTCGGCGCTGCACCTGATCGGCGTGGCGGACGACGGCGAGGCCACCGATACGCCGCTTCCGGCCTCCGCCCTGCCCGCAGGTACGAAGTCGGTCCGGGTCCTCACGCAGGACCTCGACGGTGCGGTGCTGGAGACGAACAGCCCGACGGGCCGGAAGCAGCTGCTCATCGGCTACGGCGACGGCAGCGCGGTCGAGGTGTTCGCCCCGCTCATCCCCAAGCCCACCTCCGTCGTCCTGTCCGCGGGCCGGATCCTCGGCTACACCCAGGGGCCGGCGACCGCGTACACCGTGCCCCGTGACGAACCCGGCGCAACGCCCGTGACCACCGCGATCCCGGCCCTGCCCGACGTCTACCGGCAGCCCGTGGTGGAGCTCGCCACGGTCGGGGACTGGATCCTCGTCACCCGTGCGGAGCCCGACTGGGGGATGCGGCCGGCGGAGCCCCTGATGGCAGTCCCGGTCGGTGGCGGCGCCCCGGTCACCCTGCTGGACAAGGCCGTCGGCCAGCCGGCGGTCACCCCTGGCGGTGATGCCCTCGTCGTGGGCGGCAGCGGCTCCGAGGACTGGGCGGTGCGGCGGATCTCGGCCGACGGTTCCGGGGCCCCGGTGCTCTCCACGGTGCGGCGGGTGGAGCCGATGCCGGCGCAGATCGACGCGCTGGCACTCGGCGGCGGGCGGCTGTCCGTGGTGGCCGCGTCCGACAAGGACGTCGACCGGAACCTGTACGCGTACGACGTCGCCGCCACCGGCACCCCGACCGTCGGCGCGCGCAACCTGGTCAGCCGCTTCCCTGTGACGACGGACGCCTGCACAGCGGATCCGGTGTGTGCGCCGCTGCACGCACTGGGCAACGGCCGGGTGGCCTACAGCTGGGGCACCATGGTCGAGGCACCCATCGACGCGACCGGCTACGCCTGGGTCGATCTCCCGGCCGAAGGCAACCGGATCATCGACTCCGCCGGCCGCTACACCGTGATCAACAGCGGCAACGGCAAGCAGTACATCGGGGACTTCGAGCAGTACCGCGACACCAACGTCACCCACACCCGGGCGATCACGGCCGCTTCGGTCTGGGGCACCAAGCTGTGGAAGCCCGGCCCCACCGCAGGCTCCCTCAACTCCTACGACCTGAAGACTAAGAAGACGGCCGACGCCATCAACCTCGGTTCCGGCTGTGTGCCCAAGGAGCTGCAGGCCGTCGGCCGCTGGATCTACTGGAACTGCGGTCCGGCCGCGAAGTCGGGAGTCTGGGACCGCACCGCCGGAAAGAACATCGCCGTCCCGTCCGGCGACGCACTGCTCGGCGACGGCTTCCTTGTACGCCAGGACACCACCGCCAGGAAGCTGCTGCTCACCGACTTCCACGGCGGCGCGGGCCAGGCGGCGGTCACCTCCGACCTGGCCGCCCTCCCGGACGGCGGCACCTCGTCGGGGCGGTGGGTGGACTGGACCGTCGACAAGTACGGCGGCCAGGTCGCGTACCGCGACCGCGAGCAGCGCATCCACCTCAAGCAGATCACACTGCCCCGCTCCCCGGTCTCCGTCATCGAGTCGCGCACCGACGACTACGTCTTTCCTCGCAACACCAGCAACCCGAAGGGCTGGCACGGCACCTGGCAGCTCTCCCGGCCGCCGGTCTCCTGGAGCCTCGCCTTCAAGAACACCGCGGGCAAGACCGTGCGTACCCTCCGCTCCTCCGGCCACGAGGGAGCGCTCGTCACCGCCACCTGGGCGGGCACCGACGACAATGGCGCCATGGTCACCGGCGGGAAGCACAGCTGGACCCTGACCGTCGACGCGGGCGACGGGCCGCGCACCGTCAGGACCGGCAGCCTGCACCTGACCGGTGCGAAGAGCGCCTTCCGCGACAGTGACGGGGACGGCGACGGGGAGCTGCTCTCGCTCACCAATTCCGGCCGTCTGGAACAGGGGTCGGTCTACGGCAACGGCTGGATCGTCAGCAGCTCCAGCGGCTGGAACACCGGCTACCGCTTCGTCGAGTTCGGTGACATGGACGGTGACCGCTGCGTCGACACGCTGGTACGGGACACCGCGGGCACGCTGTTCCGCTACAGCGGCCGGTGCCGGGGCGTGGTCGCCAGGAACAGCCCGCGCAAGGCGGTCGGCGGCGGCTGGAACCAGTACAACGTGCTGACCTCGCCGGGCGACATGAACGGCGACGGCAAGGCGGACCTGATCGCCCGCCAGACCTCGACCGGCGATGTCTATTTCTACGCGGGCAAGGGAGATGCCACGTTCAAGCCCCGGGTACGGATCGCCACCAACTGGAAGGCGTACGCGCAGATCACCGGCGCGGGCGACCTCAACGGCGACGGCCGGGGCGATCTGCTGGCCCATGACACCAAGGGTGTCCTGTGGCGCTACTACGCCTCGGGCGACGCGAAGGTGATCAAGGCGCGCACCCAGCTCTTCACGAAGTGGGGCGGCTCGTACAACGCGGTGATCGGCGTCGGCGACATGACCGAGGACGGCAAGCCGGACCTCCTCTCCAGGGACGGCCACAACGACCTGTGGGTCAACGCGGGGAACGGAAAGGGGTCGTTCGGCGCACGCAAGTCGGTGTACAGCTCCTACACCGGGTACAAGGCGCTGTCGTAAGGCGTCGGTTTTGTGACAGGATCCGGCACATGTCAGGCCCCCGGTGAGGGAATCGCTGGGGGCATGACAACCAACTCCCCCGTTCCGTCAGCGAGTTCGGAGAGTCCGGCGAGTCCGGCAAGTTCACCCGGATCCGACGAGGCGAGGCTGGCCGAACTCGGATACACCCAGGTCCTCGCCCGCCGGATGTCGGCATTCTCCAACTACGCCGTCTCGTTCACGATCATCTCGGTGCTCTCCGGCTGCCTCACGCTCTACCTCTTCGGCATGAACACCGGCGGCCCGGCCGTCATCACCTGGGGCTGGGTCGGCGTCGGCCTGATGACGCTGTTCGTCGGCCTGGCGATGGCCGAGATCTGTTCGGCGTACCCGACCTCCGCCGGCCTCTACTTCTGGGCCCACCGGCTGGCCCCGCCGCGCTCGGCGGCGGCCTGGGCCTGGTTCACGGGCTGGTTCAACGTCCTCGGCCAGGTCGCCGTCACCGCCGGGATCGACTTCGGGGCGGCGTCCTTCCTGGGCGCGTATCTGAACCTCCAGTTCGACTTCGAGGTCACCCCCACCCGTACGATCCTGCTGTTCGCCGCGATTCTGCTGCTGCACGGACTGCTCAACACCTTCGGGGTCCGCATCGTCGCGATCCTGAACAGCGTGAGCGTGTGGTGGCACGTCCTCGGGGTCGCCGTCATCGTCGGCGCCCTCACTTTCGTACCGGACTCGCACCGGTCGGCGTCGTTCGTCTTCACCGAGTTCGTCAACAACACCGGCTGGGGCAGCGGCTTCTACGTCGTGATGATCGGCCTGCTGATGGCCCAGTACACCTTCACCGGCTACGACGCCTCCGCCCATATGACGGAGGAGACCCACGACGCGGCGACGGCGGGCCCGCGCGGCATCGTCCAGTCGATCTGGACCTCCTGGATCGCCGGCTTCGTCCTCCTGCTCGGCTTCACCTTCGCCATCCAGTCGTACGACGGAGCCCTGAACTCCTCGACCGGCGCCCCGCCCGCCCAGATCCTCCTGGACGCCCTCGGCGCCACCACCGGCAAGCTCCTGCTGCTGGTCGTGATCGGCGCGCAGCTGTTCTGCGGGATGGCGTCGGTGACCGCGAACAGCCGCATGATCTACGCGTTCTCCCGGGACGGTGCACTCCCGTTCTCCCACGTCTGGCACACGGTCAGCCCCCGCACCCGCACCCCCGTCGCCGCGGTCTGGCTCGCCGCCCTCGGCGCGCTGGCACTCGGCCTCCCGTACCTGATCAACGTCACCGCGTACGCCGCAGTGACCTCGATCGCGGTGATCGGCCTCTACATCGCGTACGTCATCCCCACCCTGCTCCGCCTCCTGCGCGGCGACGAATTCACCCCGGGTCCCTGGCACCTCGGCCGCTGGTCCCGGCCCATCGGGATCGTCGCGGTGGTGTGGGTGGCGGTCATCACGGTCCTCTTCATGCTGCCGCAGCTGTCCCCGGTCACCTGGGAGACGTTCAACTACGCCCCGATCGCGGTCCTGGCCGTCCTGGGTTTCGCGGCGACGTGGTGGGTCGTGTCGGCCCGCCACTGGTTCCTCAAACCGGATCACAAGCGCACGAGCGCGGGCATCGCCGCCGAATGAACGACCCCCGGAGGCGGCTCGACGGGCCCGGCAGCCGATATCCGATCGGCGGCCGGGCTCCGGCGGGCTATGCTCAGGGGTGATTCGCCGAGGGCCGTTAGCTCAATTGGCAGAGCAGCGGACTTTTAATCCGTTGGTTGTGGGTTCGAGTCCCACACGGCCTACCGATCGAGTCACCCGCAGGACCCCCGCTGACCTGGTCAGACGGGGGTTCTGTCGTTCCCGGGGCCTGCCCGGTGGTGGAATCCGTCGCCGAGGTGGTCACTGACTGGTCACACTCGCCATCGGCCGGTGCAGACTGCCCGCTCTTGCGTGCCCGCGGGATGAGCGCCGCTGCGCGGTCGGCCGCGTCCCGTCCGACTCCGCCGAGCAGATGCGAGTAGGTGTCCGACGTGATCGTGATGGTGGAGTGGCCGAGCCGCTTCGAGACGATGGCCATATCGATGCCGGCGGCGAGCATGAGCGACGCCTGACCGTGGCGCAGATCGTGCAGACGGATGCGGCGCAGGCGCCGGCGGTCGACGTCCGGGAGGTGCGCGTCGTCATCGAACCGGACGGCGGCGACCAGCTCGGCGAACAGCTTTGTGACGTCGTCGGGCCGTAGCGGTTTGCCGTCCTCGCGCGCGAACACGAGGCCGTGCTCGGCGTACGCGTCGCCCCACTGGTCGCGCTCGGCGTCCTGCTGCAACTTGTGGGAGAGCAGAGCGCCGACCGTAACCTCGTCGAGGTCGATGACGCGGTCCTCGCCGGACGCGGTCTTCGGCTTCCCGAACGAGACACCCATGTGCCCAGCCTCACAGTAGGGGCACGGGGCGGGCGCCTGCTTCTTCTTCAAGCGCCCGGACTCCTGCACAACCTGCTGCCGCACCACGATGATCCGCTGAGCTAGGTCGATGTCCTCCCAGCGCAGGCCCACCGCCTCGCCGCGGCGCATACCTGTACCGGCGACGACCTCGAACATGGCGCCGAGCCGGTGTGTCCCGATCGTGTCGAGGAACTGGCCGAGCTCGTCGGGCTCCCACGGCTTCACATTGGGGCGCTGAGACGCGGGCAAGTCCACGTCCTTAGCTGCGTTGAACGTGATCAGGCGACGGCGCACGGCCGTTGAGAGGGCGCTCCGCAGCGTCGCATGGACGCGGCGCACGGTGGCGGCCTTCCGCTTCCCGTTGTCGAGGGTGGCGAGCAGCTGGTCGACGTGCGACGGGCGCAGGTCCCGCAGCCTTAGGCGGCCTAGCTGCGGAACGAGGTACTCGTCGATGTGGGAGCGGTACGCCCGGATCGTCGAGGGGCGCAGGCCGGCGCGCTGCTTCAAGTCCAGCCATGTACCGAGCCATGTGGTGACGGTCTGCCCGTCGTCGTGGGTGTAGCTGCCTTCGTTGACGCGGCCGAGCAGCGCGGCGAGGGCCTTCTCGGCGTCGTCCGAGGTGCGGAACCCGCCCTTGCGGGCCTGCTTACGCTTTCCGTCCGGGCCGAACCCGACGTCGGCAACGTAGTACCAGGCGCCGTGGTCCTTGCGGCAGTTGATCCGGGCGCCTTTGGCGTTAACCGCGGCCGGGCACTTGCAGCGCTTGTAGGTCGAGCCCTTCACAGCTGCCCCCAGTCGTCGTCATTGCGTGGCGCATCGTCGCGAGGGCCACCAGGGTTCGCAGCGTGCATAGCTTCGATCCCTTCCCAGAACTCGCGATTGGGCAGGTAATCGGGAAGGGGCGGTGGTGTCATGCCCCGCAGCCTCAGTTCGTCTCGGGCGTTCATGAATTCTTCGCCAGCGTTTACAGCCTCCCTGCGGGCGATGTCTGCGAGGTCGAAAAGGGCTTTACGGAGATCCGCCTCGTGTTCAGGGTCGAGCTTGGCGGTGCGTTCCAGGTGCAGTTCCTCGGCTCGGTAGTGCGACTGCATCTTGCGGAGCGCAGATTCGACTTCTGCGAAGAGATCGATGCCTGACATGTGGGCAGGCTCGCCCAGATCGAAATGAGTCTCACCTTCACGGCGCCACCATCCGGCCGCGTCGTACGTGTCGAAATCGAAGCCGGGGAACAGTTCTACCCGGGCCTCGTAGCCCACGGGGAATACGAGCGAAACGGGGGAGACGCGTAGCGCGCGGGCGAGGGTCAGCAGCTCCGCAAGCGTGATGGACTCGCGCCGGCCGTTCTCCAGATTGCTGATGACCGATCGCGGGACCGCGTGCCCCACTTCAGCGCATCGGTCCGCCAGTTGCTGTGCGCTCATCCCGCGCTTCGTCCGAAAGCGTCGCACCTCGCCTGCCACCCGCGCAGTGAGTCGGGCTTCCCAACCTTGTTGCTCCATGGAAGAGCAACGTACAGGCAAGATTGATCTGTGGCTAGCCGAGTCGTGAGAGTTCGGCTAATGTCGCCCTTGGCCTTGATCTGTCATGGGGTAGAACTGGAGAGGTTTGCGTCATGACGAGGTGGATCGTTAGGCGTATCGAGGTCCCACGAGAGGACGACATGACCATCGAGGAAGCTCTCTCCCTCCCCGTCGCCGTGAAGTTCGACGACTCGAACCGCGCCCTCGGTCTAGGGCGCACCACGGCCTACGAGCTCGCCCGGCGGGGTGAGTACCCGCTGCCGTTGATGCGACTCGGTAGGAACTACCGCGTTCGCCGATCCGACATCCTCCGGTTCCTCGGCATCGAGGACCCGATTGCCGCTCCCGTCGCGGCATGAAGAACGGCCCTCGCCAGGGTTGCTGCCCTAGCGAGGGCCTCAGCGCCATCCCTTCCCCTGCAAAAGCAGAGGCCCCGGATCGCGGCCAAACGAGTCCCGGGGCCCTGCGAACGAAAAGAGAACGACGCCGTGACCATCTTCGCAGAATCCCCTGCCGCCCTGTCTGCTCTGCTCGACGCGGACCGCGCCGCCACTGCGGTCGCTGCCCAGCGTGCGGCAACCCTCGTCCCCGTCCCGGAGGCTGACGCGGTCCGAGCCGTCATCATGGCCGCCGCAGAGGCACCCGGCCAGCTCCTGCCGCAGGTCGCCGCCGCCCGCGCGGCCGAGGACATCCAGCGCGCCGCCGCCCAGGTCGAGGCCGAACACGCCGGCCTGCCCGCCTCGGAAGGCGAGATCCGGGCATTCATCCGCGCTGCCTACGCCTACCGTGACGACCTCGCCGCCGAAGCTAAGACCGCCGGGCAGGACCCCGCGCAGGCCCGCCGCGTCGCCGTGATCACCATGCAGGCGATCGTGCGCGCAATGGCTGGTGAGGTGTCGTGACCGCCCTCGCTCGCCGCCACGCCGCGGCTCTCCGCACCGCGCCGCTCCCCTGCGGCAAGCATCGTGACCCCGTACTGCACCAGGTCGCACCGCACGGCCGGTCGACGTATGGACTGGCCGCGCCGGACCTGGCTGCTGAACTGTTTCGGCTTGCCGCTCGCGGCTGGCAGCCGTGGGAGATCACTGCCCGTCTCGACCTGCGGGAGGTGACCGCAGCATGACGCGCCCCCGCACCGTCGAGCCGGACGCCGTCGCCCTCTGGGCATCCGCTCAGGTAACCGCGCTTGGAGTCGACACGTGGCCGCCCTACGGCGGGGACGCCTGGCGGGCGCTGCTCGCCGACGACCCCCGCAAGGCCGCCGCGATCTTCGAGGCCGCCGAGTACTGGCGCCAGGACCGAGCCAAGGCCGACGAACTCGACCGACTGCTCTCCGATGACCCCGAGGAGTGGTACCGGCGGGTGACCGCCGACGCTGATGCCGAGGCCCGCCGGATCGCCCCCGCCCTTGCCAAGCGGCCCACTGCCGCCGAGGTCCGTGCCCGCGCCAGCCACCGCCCGCCGCGGCCCGTCACCGCTACCCCAGGCTGGCCGCCCGTCGCCATCCCCGGCCGCCCCGACTGGCACAGGCACCTGATCGACGGCCGTCAGGCCGACCTCCCCACCAACCAGGGCCAGGAGCAAGCCGCCTGATGACCGCCGCCTACGGCGACTCCGTGCCGCCGGCCAGGCCCGAACCTGTGCCGGTGGTTCGGCTGTTCCCGCACCTCACCCGCGACTACGTGCCGACGGTCGCCGAGCCGTTGGCCGAGTCGCCGCACATCCCCGCCCCGACCAACCCCATGGCCGTTGCCCGCGCCCTCCTGCCCGCCTGGCAGGCACACGGAACGTTCACGTTGCGGCACTGGCGCGGTGCATGGATGCGGTGGCGCGGCCCGCACTGGGACGAAGACGCCGCCGCAGCCATGCGCGCCGACCTCTACCCCCGCGTCGAGCACGCCACCTACACCACCATCGACCGCAACGGGCAAGAGAAGACGGCTGAGTGGGCCCCGACCTCGGCAAAGATTGCAAACCTCATGGAGGCCATGGCCGCAATCGTTCATCTGCCCGCCGATACGGAGCCGCCCGCTTGGCTCGCCGCGCCTGTCCGCGAGCACGAGCAGCGCACCATTGTGGCCTGCCAAAACGGCCTGCTCGACGTCACCACACGCGACCTGCATCTGCTTACCCCGATGTTCTTCAACCGCGTGTCGGTGCCGTTCGACTACGAGCCGGAGGCACCCGCCCCGGAACGCTGGCTCAGCTTCCTGAGCGCCGTATGGCCCGACGACCCCGAGGCGATCCAGGCCCTACAGGAGTGGTTCGGATACGTCCTGTCCGGCCGCACCGACCTACAAAAGATGCTGCTTATCGTTGGCCCCATGCGGTCTGGGAAGGGCACGATCGCCCGGACCCTGACGGCTCTGGTCGGCAAACGCAACATGACCGGGCCGACCATGTCGAGTCTCACGACGAACTTCGGCCTCGCCGACCTCGTCGGTAAGTCGCTCGCCATCGTTGCCGACGCTCGACTTCCCCGGCAGGGCGCAGAGACGATCGTCGAGCGGCTGCTGACCATCTCCGGTGAAGACGCGGTCACGGTCGACCGCAAGCACAAGGAACCGTGGTCCGGCCGCCTCCCGGCGCGGTTCATGCTGCTGTCCAACGAGCTGCCGGCGTTCCGAGACAGCTCCGGCGCGATCGCCTCCCGGCTGCTCATCCTCACTATGTCCATCTCGAACCTGGGGCGTGAGGACACCACCCTTGAACGCGACCTGGCCCGCGAGTTGCCCGGCGTCCTGAACTGGGCCCTCGACGGCCTCGACCGCCTCACGAGCCGCGGGCGCCTCGTCGAACCTGACTCCTCGACCGAAGCCGTGGCCCTGCTCGAAGCGAGCACCAGCCCGATCCGCGCGTTCCTCTCCGACTGGTGCCACCTCGACGCCGACGCCACCACGTCGAAGGACGGACTCTACGAGGCGTGGCGCGACTGGTGCCGCACGGAAGGACGCGACCACCCCGGCACGAAGCCGACGTTCAGCCGCGACCTGTTCGCTGCCGGCGTCGGCATCAAGGAGACCCGCGTCAGGGTCGGTGGACTCCGAGTTCAGTCGTACTCGGGCGTCCGCCTCGACCGACCAGCAACGACCGGCCACGGCTGGTCAGGGTCTTGGTCAGGGCCCGGTCAGGGCGGATAGCCCGATAAACCCGCAGGTCACGACGGGCGGTCAGGGCGGTCAGGGCGATTTCAAAAAGCTTTCCCGCGCACACAGACACACACGCGCACTTCGTCGGAAGAAGTTCCCCGACTCCACCCTGACCGCCCTGACCAACCAGGCGCCACCTGCGGGAACGCGGCCACCCCTCACCCTGCCCACACCCCGCCCAGCCCCCTGACCATCCCCGGCACCGCGAGCATCCGCGAACCGGGCCCCCTACCCCAGCCCCCGCGTCCGCGACCGGTCGCGCCGCCCCTCGCGCGCAGGCACGCGGACATGTACGAGAGGAACCCCACCCCATGAGCACCGCCCCCACCGGACCGGCCGCGAGCGGCTACCCCGGCCGCGACCAGCTCGATGGAGCCAACCAGCGCTTCCGCCGAGCCCTGGCCCGCCTCGCCCGCGAAGGACGGCGCCACGACCCCACGCTCCTCGCCGCCGTCGAGCGGATCGCCGCCGACGCGGCCGGCACCCTCGACCGCCTCGCCGTTGCTGCCACCGAGGCCGAGGGTAACTCCGCCCGCCACCGCGCCTCCATCGATAGGGAGCAGCAGAAGCTCGACCGCCTCGTCCGGAAGCTCGCCCACCGGGGAGGTGTGCCGCGGTGACCAGCCGCGTCAACGACGCCACAGCCGCCCGTATCGCAGCCATACGAGCCGGCCATGGCCAAACCGTCCAGCGGACAGCGTTCGCCGAGCGACGCGCCTACGGCCTCACGCAGCGCCATGCCGCGAAGCGCCACCTTCCCGGCCGGGTCCACGTTGAGCAGCGACCAGACGCCGCCAACGAACAGCGGTGCTACTGCCCAGAGACGGAGCCCGCCATGACTGCCACAGTGATTCCCCGCGAACAGGCGATTGCCAACGCGCGCCGAGTTCTCGACGCCGCCTGCCGGCGTCGTGACGCGGACTACGCTGCCGGACGCCTCACCGGCGAGCGCCTCGCCGCTTTCGAGCAGTTGCTCACCGATATTGCCCTTGCTCTGCAAGCCGACGCGACCGCTCCGACCTCGGAAGAAGGCTTGCGCCGAGCAGAGGACGCCAGCGGGCGTGCCTTCTCGCGCGACACCCTCGACCGGCTGGGCCGTGAGCGAACCGAATCCGTTTGGCAGCCGAAGATCATCGCCTACATGGACAGCGTCGCGTCGCTTCCGGAACGACGTTGGAGTGCCGATGAATAGCCCCGACCGTGACCAGGGCGTGAGCACCCCAGCCGTGACCTGCGACAACGCCCCGACCATCGGATATCAAATCCGTAGGAATTTGGAGGGCGTACAGCCGCTCGACGTTGTCCGCGATGACGGATCGGTCGTCATCCCCGCCGCGGTCGCGGGTGATGTGCTCCGCGCGCTCGTACGGGACATGGCCGCACGCGTCCGGGCCGACGGGGGAGAGGTCCCCGCAGGGGTGCGACGCCTGCGTGCTGCACACCGCCGCGCAGCGCACCGAACAGCAGGCCGACGAACACCGCACCACGCCTGTAATCGAACAGGGTTCCGATATCGGCTCCGCGCCGCAGCCGACTGCCACCGTGGCTTACGTGTCGGTAGGAGAGGCCGCCGCACTACTCGGATGCTCGACCGAGTATGTGCGGCGCCTCGCCCGCGCCGGCACCGTTCGGGCCCGACGCATCGGCGCCCGAGCGTGGGCAGTCGATCCGGCCGCCCTCGACGACTACCGCCACGGAAGGACATCCGCACCATGAAGACCGCACCCCACCCCGCCGACGCCGTCGAACAGGCCGCCACCGAGGCCGCCGAAGCCGACGCGCTGCTCGCCGCACTCGAAGAGCGCGTCCGTGACGGAGACGACACCGTGACGCCCGACCAGCTCGCCAGTACCCGCGAACTCGGCACGTTCGCAAAGCTCCGTGCAGAGGCCGCCCGCCGTAAGGCCGACCGGACTGCCGCCGCCGCGGCCGAGCGGGAGAGGGCCGCCACTGTCGCCCAGGCGGTCGCCCTGGTCGCCAAGCAGGGCGACGCCGCCAAGGTGGCCGCCGCGTACGACACCGCGCGGGCCGCCGTGGCCGAGCTGGTCGCGGTCACGGCCACGCATGATGACGCGATCCGGGAAGCCTCCGCCCTGCTCCGAAAGGCCGGCGCCGGACCGCAGCACCGGTACGTCCCGGTGCAGCACGACGGCTACATAACCAGTGAATCGGAGGTGGCGCCCGCCTCGCCGACCGCGCCGACGGTGGCGCAGGAGGTCGGGGCCGCGTCTCTATCGTTCGGACCGGGCCGAACTCACGGTGAGGTGGGTACGGGGCCGGTGCTGGTTACTCTGCTCGCCGATGCCGCCGGTTTGGTGCAGATGCCGATTGGGCAGCCCGAGTTCGCCCGAGCCTCGCTCGCCGAACATGCTGGCCGGAACCGCGACCAGGTCCGCGTCTTCCTCGACCGCGCCGCCGCCAAGGACGGTGCGAAGTGACCAGCCGCGAACACATCACGGAGGCTGCGCCCGATCCGGCACCGCGCCGACGGGTGGCGGAGCAGGCGGGTTGGGTGTCCCCGGCCACGGTCCGGCACGCGGAGATGCACGAGCGCCTGGCCGTCGAGGACGCGGTCGACCGGTTCCGCATGCCGGAGGCGCGGGCCGAGCTGGAGACGTGCGGGCAAGCCGACCGGCAGCGCGTGTTCATCGAGGACCACGACCGGTACGAGCGGCTCATGAGCGAGCGGGCCGCGTAGGCCCACCACAGACCAGAGCGCCCGCCGTTCCAGACCGGCGGGCGCTCTGCTGTCCGTGCAAGCCGGCATGCGTACCAGCACACGGGATGCGCCTTGCGCGCAATCGAGGCACGTTCGATCAGCCGCGCAATCTGTCGCAATCCCCGGGTGCAGCACCGCCACACGCCGCATGCTGGTACCCCAACAAGCCAGGACGGAGCACCACATGACGCTCAAGTTCATCGGCACCACATCCGACAGCGGCCAGTGCCCGACCCTGTACGAGGTCGAAGAGACTGGGGACATCGTCGTGCAAGGCGACCGGCTCACCGACGCCGAGCACCTCGCGCAGCTACGGGACGTGAAGGACTCAGAGACGTTCGTCGTGATCCCTCGCGCCCTCCTTACCCGCTTCGCACCCAAGGAGTAGACCGCGTGCCCGAACTGACAACCTTCGAGGACGCAGCCCACCACTTCGAGGACTTCGCACACACCGCATGGCGACTGGAAACCCAACGCGGGTACGCCGTAGACCGGATCGGCGAGAAGTGGCGCCAGTGGCAAGCAGGCGAGCCCCTCGGCTACGACCCGGGTAACCCATGGCACTCCCTCGTACGCCGCGCCACCGAGGCCGGTAAGCGCTTCGAGCGCGTGCGCCTGGTCGATGCTCCACCCACCGAGGGCCAGCGCTACCTACTGGCCAGCGCCCGGGGCAACGTCGAGGCCGGCGAGGACATCCGCAACATGCACCGGGCCGAAGCCGAACGGCACGGCTTGCCCACCTTCGATTTCTGGCTCTTCGACTCCCGAACCGTGGTCGAATTCGTCTTCGATGACGTCGGCAACACCCGCGGCGTGTACGTCCGCAACGATCCTGCGGACGTCCTCGCCGCATGCCAGGCGCGCGACGCGGCATGGCACTACGCGACCCCCACGGCCGAGTTCACGGCCCAGGTACCGTCTGCCGTGTGAGCACGGACTTTCAGACTGCGCGGGTCGCCCTCGGCGCTCGGCTGCGTGAACTGCGCACCGACGCCGGGCTCAACGGGAAGGAACTCGCCAGCCGCCTGGTGTGGCAGCCGTCGAAGGTGTCGAGGCTGGAGAACGGCAAGCAGACCGCGACCGCGGCCGACCTCGAAGCATGGGCGGTCGCGGCCGGCGCTTCCGATGCCGTAGACGACCTGCTCGCCCGGCTGCGCAATCTGGAGACGCAGCACCAGTCGTGGCGCCGTCAACTCAGTGCCGGGCACCGCGCAGTACAGGAGCGCATCGGAGCCGAGCAGCAGGTCACGACCAAATGGCGCGGGTATGAAACCAGCGTCATACCTGGTCTGTTCCAGACACCGGACTACGCCCGGCACGTCTTCCTGCACGGTTCGAGCGTGCACCGCTCCCCGCAGGACACAGAAGACGCCGTCCGGGCCCGCATGCGGCGCCAAGACGTCCTGTACGAGTCGGGTAAGACGTTCCGCGTACTGCTGTGGGAAGCCGCCTTGCACGTCATGCTGTGCGCTCCCGAAGCCATGGCGGGGCAGCTCGACCGCCTGGCCGGGCTGATCGGCCGCGACAACGTTGAGCTAGGCGTGATCCCTCTCGGAGCCCCGGCAGCCACCACGATGAAGCACGGTTTTTGGATCTTCGACGAGCAGCGCGTGACGGTGGAAACCGTGAGCGTCGAGCTACGTCTCGACGGGGCCCAGGACATCGAGCTGTACCAACGTGTGTGGGACCGGCTGAACGAAGCGGCGTCCTACGGCGCCGCAGCGCATCGACTGATCGCCCGCGCCCGCACTGGACTGCCGAGCACATAGGCAACGCACGGCAACGCATCTCCGACTACCCGCAATTGCTCGCAATCGAACCGCGGTTGTGCAATCTCCCGACCTAACGTCGATCGCATGGCAACAGAGGCGAGCACACCCCAGACCACAGTTTCCGGCACCTACGGATGGTGCCACTACCACCAAGGCACGTCTGGCACCGCGGTCATGGTCAGCATCATCGAGCAGGGGTCCGGCCCAGGTGCCGGCCTGTACGCCTGCGCGCCTTGCCGAGAGCAACGTGGATTGGCCCCTGTGGCCGAGCAGCCGCAATGACCGACGGTGGCCAGGCCCCCGCATGCCGCATCGGCGAGCACGACATGTGTCCCGGACCGCTGGCTATCCGACGCGCTGATGCCCCCGCGTGGGAGGCCCCCATCGAGACCCTCTGTTGCGCGTGTTCCTGCCACGCTTCGTAAAGGGTGCTCGTCCAGTTCTGGGGATCTTGGCCCCGCTCGCGGAATCCCTCGCAGGTCTGGGCTGACCACCCTCCAATTGGGGCAGCTTCGGAGAGTCTGCGAGCACCGAACTAAAGAACGTCCGTGCCCGCAGGGCAGGGCTCCCGCTTCCCACGCGCGTGGAGGGTCGGGATGACTAGACAAATCATCTCGTTTCCTCAGGGGCCATAAAACAGCAGGGCTACCCGCTGGGCTTTAACTGTCGATTTACGAGACGTCTCCCGGAGAACGAGGGCGTTTCTGGGCGACGATGGAAGCCGCGTCTCGACCTGGCGGGAGCCGCCACTCAACTACGTGCAGGCCTGCTAACTCGATGACCTCCTCGGGCACGCCCAACCGGTGCAGAGGCGTAGCTCCATAGCGGTCGAGCCAGGCAATACGTCTCGCTTGCTCACACGACTCAAGGTCCCGCCACGAATCGAGGACTGCCCCAGGAGCAATCGATGCACCCAGCGATCGCTGAAGCACTACGTGCCGCACGAGCGGCATGTATTCCACGGGGTCTCGCGCGAGAGCGACGAGACACCAAGCAGTCGATTCGGACATAGATGCGCCGTGAGCAGCTACGAGGCGTCGAGCCCTCCATTGCCAGAGTGGGGCGAGGAGCCATCTGGTTTGTTGCGCCCTCACTTCCGGTCTCCAGCAAGCCACGTCAAGCATCTCACCGCGGTGGAGAGGGCCGGGATCGGCAGAATGAACATCAGCTCGCACGCTCCTCATTCCCGGAGCTGGATGTTTCGAGCTGAAGCTCGCGCTTCCGCTGCTCTTCCTTCAGCCGTTCCACATAACGGGCAAACATTCGAAGCCGTTCAGCTTCAGGAAGCGGCGGCTCGTCATCCCGGCCAGCGTATTCGTCGAGCATGAACTGCGAAGCGTTATAGTGCTTCTCGATATCATCGGCAGTGGATTGTAGGTTGTATCCCCGTTCGCGAAACTTGAAGTATCCGGTCACACCTGCCGAAATTCCGACGAGCGCACTGAGGGAAGCCGCAGAAAGGCGCAACACCTGGCTACTGCCCTCATTCATCGCCGCAAGCGTCGAAGTGACGATTGACCCAGTGATGATGATGCCCTGGAAGACGTTATGAATCCGCCGATTTTTGTTCGCTGATTTTCGGTACTGATCAATCAAATCAAGCGAGGCTTCGCGATAGATCCGGAGCCCGGAAGGTGAGTCAAGAGGTAGCTTGGCAGCAGCAGTTTGTCGATCCTGGAGCGCATTGCGCAATGCGCCAGTTCGGTCGACGACTTTCTTGCGGTTCTTCCATAGCGCCCATCCCATCACTACCCAAAGGCAGTTGACGATGATAAGCCCAGCCCATCGAGTGAACACTGGCTGTGACTTCCACAGCCCTACGATAACCGTGTAGCCGAGGAGAAAGGTAAGGATTACGCCGCCCAGCAGACATAGAACATAGATTCTCTGGAAGGTCCGTGAGGTCCTCAGGTCATCTTCGATCTCATCGAATCTCTTGACACTACTTCGGTATTCCTCTTGCCGCCGAGCCTCATCTGCCTCGGAGATTTCATTCGGCTCGATACTTCCCTGACTCACTAGCAGCCCCCGCCTAGTTCAACCACCCCAGTGGCAGATGAAAGCCCCATGCTTTCAGCGACACAAGTGGGAGATCGTAGAACTGACCTACCAGACCAGCAAGAACGCCTTACGCGCCATTGCTCCTGGGAGGATTCGCGCCAAGATCCCTATGGCGAGAACTAGTTCATCCCAACAGGTGCGATTTTCGTCAAGGGCAGATACAGGCCATGATCAAAATTCGGTGATCTATTCCAAATAATTTCCGAGAAGAAATCTTGCCCCCCTAAGGAATGGTTCGCCGGGCAGACGAAGCTCCTGGTGAGACGCGTTAGGACGGTTCCTGGCTGTACGCGGACACCGTCTCGAAGGACTTCCGGCGCCTGATTCGAGGAGATCGGCCTCCCGCCGATCGGTCTCCGCGACTTGCGACACCGAACGGCGACGGTCACGAAGGGGGCGGCGGCGACCTCCACACCATCAAGGTGACGCTGTGGCACTCCATCATCACGCTGACCTCGGACACGTACACGAGCCTGCTTCCCGAGGTCGACCAAGCGCCGAAGTGGCAGTGCAACTGATTCTTCGTACGTGCCGGTCCGCCTCCTGACCAGGTGCTGCCGGCGCATCCGCTCACGCATCGCTCACGTACGGGCCGCCCAGTGCCTTTTGGCTGTCGGAACGCACGGAAGATTTCAGTGCTGCCGTCTCGGAGGCGTGCTCGGCAACCATCGGCCGTGTTCGATCGTCCTTCGGGTATGCCATACCAAAGCCTCGAACCGCCCCCAGCTCCGCCTGACTGGCTGCACTGTGGCTTCGGCACTACCCCGGAGGACCCGGTCGGCTGCCGCGGAATCCAAGTCCCTGGTCACACCACCTGTCTCGCCCACCTGACCGATGCCGACCGCGACACCTACCTGGCCGGCCTGGCGGCCGGCGCCGACACCGACCACCGCGGCACCCTCTTCACCGAACCGCTTCTCCAATCATTCCTCGACGCCCTCCGCGACCCAGCCACCGGACACCCCCGCCTCGGCGCCGCCCGGTTTGACTCGGCGACCTTCCAAGGCACCGCCCAGTTCGAAAGGGCGACGTTTCAGGGCCACGCGTGGTTCGACTCGGCAACCTTCCAGGACCTCGCGTGGTTCGACTCGGCAACCTTCCAGGATCTCGCTCGATTCGAATCGGTGACCTTCCAAGGCGCCGCCCATTTCGACTCGACAACCTTCCAGGGCTACGCCGGGTTTAGATCAGCGACCTTCCAGAACATTGCATGGTTCGACTCGGCAACCTTCCAGGACACCACCAAGTTCGATTCGGCGGGCTTCGAGCACCTCGCCCAGTTCGGCGCGGTGACCTTCCAAGGCGCCGCCCACTTCGTGCGGGCAACCTTCCAGGGCATCGGCCAGTTCGGGTCGGCAACCTTCGAAAGTCACGCCTCCTTCGGGTGGGTGGCCTTCCAGGGTGCCGCCCAGTTCAGGTCGGCGGTCTTTGAGGGCGATGCCTATTTTGAAGGGGCGACCTTCGCGCAGATGGTCACCCTCGGACCATTGGTGTGCGCCGGTCGGGTTGTGTTATCGGAGGCGACGTTCAGCGGCCCGGTGACCCTCTCGTTCGCCGCGCGCCGCGTGGAGTGCCTGAGGACCCGCTGGTCGTCAACGGCCGAGGTACGTCTGCGCTACGCCATGGTGGATTTTGCCCACGCGGTTTTCGAATACCCCCTCACGATTGCCGCGGAGGCGGGCCCTTTCCTTCTGTCCAACGGACAGCTGGTGGACGAACAGGCTCTCGCCGACGCGCCAGACGCCACGGTGCGCCTGGCTTCGTTGCGTGGGGTAGATGCGGCCCATCTGGTCCTCGCCGACATAGACCTGTCGGGGTGCCTGTTCGCCGGAACCGTGCATCTGGACCAGCTGCGGCTGGAGGGCACCTGCTCCTTCGACAGTGTCCCGCCTGGTACGCATTGGCGGCGCTGGCGCCCTATACGGTTCACCCAACGTCGTACTCTCGCCGAGGAACACTCCTGGCGCGCACGTCAACCGGCAGCAGGGCGGGGCTGGAACGTGGCGGTGTTCGGCGCCGGACACGTCGGGCCAGCGCAGCTGGCGCCCGTGTACCGGGCGTTGCGCAAGGCATTCGAGGACAGCAAGAACGAGCCGGGAGCGGCGGATTTTTACTACGGCGAGATGGAGATGCGCCGCCACGACCGCACCGGCACCACTCGCGCCGAACGCGGACTGCTGCACAGCTATTGGATGCTGTCCGGCTATGGCCTGCGCGCCTCCCGAGCGCTGGGCTGGCTCGCTGCTGCCATGCTCGTCACCATCGTGCTGCTGATGGGCTTCGGGCTTCCTCGGGACTCCCCGAAGCAGGAAGCGACCGGCACCGTGCCGCCCGGCGGTGGCAGGGTCACTTTCGAGATCGACAAGGCTGATCCCCAGAACCCCACGGGGGAGAGGATCACAGGTAAGCGCTTCGAGAAGGCCCTGAACGTCACACTCAACTCGGTGGTGTTCCGCTCCTCCGGCCAGGACCTGACCACCGCCGGCACCTACATCGAGATGGCGTCCCGCGTGACCGAGCCAGTCCTTCTGGGCCTGGCGGTCCTGGCCGTCCGTAACCGCGTCAAACGCTGACCCGGCGCTCCCGCCGCCCAGCACCGGCAGGACACCGGAACCACCGAGCCGAAGGGATTCGGGCCAAGACGCCGCCCACTGATTGGGGCACTGGGTGGCGCCGTTTCGTACCAGGGGCGCGGTGGTCACGTGGTCACAGAACTGATCACGGACGCGCTGAAGTTGCCCGGTACGGGATGGCACAAGGTTGTGGGGCTCTAGCCTGTTGACCTGCACGGGAGCCGAGAATTGTCATCGGGCATCATCCGGCGGCACGTCTGAATTCGAACTTTTAATCCGTTGGTTGTGGGTTCGAGTCCCACACGGCCTACGTGTTGCAGGGAGGGAAAACCCCCTCTGACCTGCTACTTAGCGCCTCGATCGGTTTTTGCCGGTCGGGGCGCTTCGTCTTTCCCGGCCTCTTGCGTGAGCGATGCGTGAGCGGACAGCCCGCCAGCAGGCGCTACGGAGGGGGCCTTACGGGCACGTGGCACCAGAGCAGCGGCGGCTTCAGCGGCAGCTTGTCGACCTCGGGCAGCAGGCTCGTGTACGTGTCATCTCGGCGAGTTTTGCCCGCTCGGCGGCGAGCCGTGCCCCCGGTGGGCATCACCCCGTTCGCCGTCCTCGCCGTCATCGTCCTGCTCACATCCACCTACGTCGTGTTGGCCGTCCCCGGTACCGTCCAACTAGCAACCCCCCCGCACGACGACGATCGCGAACCGGGCGCCCCCTTGACCGCCACTACGTGAGGAGAGACTCAGTCCGTGGCTCAACTACATTGCACAGGCATAGTCCACGCCTACGGGGGAGATACCGTCCTGAACGGAGCGGACCTGTCCGTCGGGGCCGGGGACCGCGTCGGAATCGTCGCCCCGAACGGCACTGGGAAGTCGACGCTGCTGCGTATCGCCGCCGGAGATCTCCAAGCCGACAGCGGAAGGGTCACGCGCGCCCCCACGACGGCCAACGTCATCCGTCTGTCGCAGGAGCGCGACATGCGCAATGGGGAGGCACTGAGTGACTATCTGGCGCGCCGCACCGGGGTCGCACAGGCCCAAGCCGCACTGGACGCGGCGACGAAACTCCTCGAGCAGCAGCTGCCCGGCGCCGATGACGCCTACGCGGAGGCGTGGGACCGATGGCTCGCCCTGGGCGGCGCCGATCTTCCCGAACGCGCGCAGGTTGTCGCGGCAGACCTGCGTTTCGACCTGAATACCCAAGCCACCTCGGAGCTCTCCGGCGGACAGCGGGCACGACTGGCCCTGGCCGCGGTGCTACTGGCCCAGCCCGACATCCTGCTCCTGGACGAACCCACCAATGACCTCGATCAAGACGGCCTGTCCCGCCTGGAGCACCACGTGCGCCGTAGCCCGGCCGGCATCGTCCTGATCAGTCACGACCGGGCCTTCCTCGCCGGCACCGTGAACCGAATCGTGGAACTGGATGATTTCACCCGCCGCACCACCGAGTACGGCGGAGGCTGGGACAGCTTCGTCACCGAGCGCGCGGCCGCCCGCCAACACGCCGTCGACGCATACGTCGCCTACGAACAGACACGGCAGCAGCTCACCAGCACGTCACGCACCCAGCGGGAGTGGGCGCGTCAAGGCGCGGCCCGGGCGGTCAACCCGAGGCGCCAGCCTGACGGTGACAAGTTCCGCAGGGCCTCCCGGCTCGCAGGGGCGCAGAACACCGGGGCGGCCGCGGCGAAAGCGGACCGCGCCGTCCAGCGGCTTGACGCGGATGCTCCCCCTCAGGTGCGCGAGGCATGGCGTCTGCAGTTCTCGATCGCCGAAACAGGAGCGTCGTCGGGCACGATTGTGTCCCTCCAGCAAGCCGTCGTCCAGCGTGGGGACTTCCGGCTGGGGCCGGTCGATCTGGACATCCGCTTCGGCGAGCGGCTGCGCATCACCGGCGCAAACGGGAGCGGCAAGACAACATTGCTCGGTGCCCTGCTCGGTCGGCTGAAGCTGTCTGCCGGGGATCAGCACATCAGCCCGGCGGCCCGTCTCGGCGAGATCGACCAGACACGGGCTCTTCTGGACTCCTCCCGCTCCACCGTCGAGATTGTCGGCGAGGCAGCAGAGCTCGACACCACGGAGACGCGCACGCTCCTTGCCAAGTTCCGCCTGGCACAGGACCGAGCACTGCGCCCCGCGTCGTCCTTGTCGCCCGGCGAGCGCACCCGTGCCGGCCTGGCGCTCCTTCAGGCCCGCGGTGTCAACTGCCTGATTCTGGATGAGCCCACCAATCACCTGGACATCGAAGCTGTGGAACAGCTTGAGCAAGCTCTGGACAGCTTCAACGGCACGCTGTTCCTGATCACACATGACCGGGGCCTCGCGGACGCCGTGCACATCGACCGCACGATCGAGGTAAGCGACTATCGGTGAGCACGGCATGTGTCCCGGGCCGCTTGCCATCCGACGCATTGACGCCCCCGTATGGGAGACCCCCATCGAGACTCTGCGCTGCGCCTGTTCCTGCCACTCTTCGTTGACGCGTCGCAGGCAGGCAGCTGCGATTCCTACGGATTAGGTATCCGTTCCCTGGGCCATTGCCGCAGGTCAGATGTGCGGCACGTGGGGATCACACAAAAAGGGCGCCGTACGGGCGTGATCCCGACGGCGCCCTCGGCGTCCGTGCCGCTATGCCGCGTGTTCGGGGACGACGACCCCGGTACTTCATTGGTACCGAGGTCTCAGTGCCGCCGGAAGGTCAGATGTGCGCGCCGATGTACTTCGGAACCGACCCGTACTTGTTGTTTGCGGGCTGGCTGTCGCTGCAGAAGAAGAAGAGCAGGACGATGTCGCCGACCAGCGGGATCAGTCCAATCAGGAGCCACAAGCCGGAGCGCCCGTCATCATGCAGGCGGCGGACGCCCACGGCGAGTGAGGGGAGGAGCATCGCTAGCGCGTAGAGCACCTGAAGCAGAGTGAAGTCGATTGCGCGTCCGACCACGAACAGCACGATGCTGATCACGACGTTGAACAGATTGAACACCCAGTATTCGGTGCGACGCGCGCGCCCGCTGAACACCGCGTACTTCTTGAGCACGTCTACGTACCAGTGCATGTGATGCCCCCCACGGCCATCGTTGGACGCCGTCCTGAAGTGATCAAGCAGGCAGAGCGTATGGTCCTGTCCTGTCCCGCGCAGGTCAAGACACATCTCGGTGACCGCGGCCGTGGGACGGCGCGGGGGTGATTCGGCCTACTTGTTATCCGCCGTACTGCCGCCGTCCTGGACGCCTGAGCGTGAGCAAGGCCCAGCTCCTGGCGGGCCCTTCGGGGTGGCGCGGTGGGGCATGCTACGCGTCGCTGGTCTGGTTGATGGGTGGCGCGGTGCGCGCGTATCCCTGAAGATCCGGGTCACTCCGGCGAAACCGAGGCCGATACTGCTCAGTGATCACCGACACGCGATACTTTCCAGCATGCCCGAGACCAAGGCCGTCCCCCTCTCACGGGCCACCGCCCTGCGGCCAGGTTCCGCGTCCCGTTCGCTGACGATTTCGCTCCGCTACGCCGCGCCCGCGCTGCTGGGCTACATTGCCGTACGGCTCACCGGCCTCGCGATCCTCGTGATCACCGCCTCCGTCACCGGCAAGGACGGAATGCACCGGCTGACCGGCCGCTGGGACTCGGTCTGGTACCAGCGGATCGCCGAACACGGATACGGCTACGAGGTCCGGCTCCCGGACGGCACCCTCCACTCCGATCTGGCCTTCTTCCCGCTCCTGCCTGCGCTGGAGCGGGGCCTGTCCGTTCTGTCCCCGCCCCTCGGTGTAGCCGGCGCGGGCCTGTTGATCTCATGGCTCGCCTCGCTCGCCGCCGCCTGTGGCATCTTCGCTGTGGGTGCGCGGATGTACGGGCGCCGGGCGGGCGTACTACTGGCCGTGCTTTGGGGGGTGTACCCGACGGCGTTCGTGCAGTCCATGGCGTACACCGAGACGCTGTTTACGGGCCTGGCGGCCTGGGCGCTGTACGCCGTTCTGACCGACAGGTGGATCACGGCGGGTGTGCTGTGTGCCGGCGCTGGGCTCACCCGGCCGGTCGCGGCCGCGCTGATCGCAGCGATCGGCGTCACGGCGATGTGGCGGCTGGTCACCGCATGGCGCGGCGGTGAACCGCTCCGGACGCACTGGCGGATGGCGGTGGGTGTCTGTCTGGCCCCGCTGGGCTGGCTGTCGTACATCGTCTTCGTGGCCGTGCGGGAGGGGAACCCGTTCGCGTACTTCGATATCCAGGCAGATTGGAACAATCGGATCGACGGGGGCGTGGCGCTGGCCGTGTTCGTGGCGGAACAGTTCGGCCGCAACGTCTTCGCGGGGCTCGGACTGTGCGCCGCCTTCGCCTTTCTTTTCTGGGTGGTGTGGTTGTGCGTACGGCAACGGCCGCGCCAACCGTTGCCCGTGATCGTCTACTGCGTCATGGTGGTCGTGATCTCGTTGATCGGGTCCGGCTACTTCGGCTCCAGGCCCCGGCTGATGATGCCCGCATTTCCGTTGCTGCTGCCGGCTGCGGTGGCCCTGGCGGGCGCCCGCCGAAGGGCGCTTCCGGCGGCGGTCGTGGGCGTGACGGCGCTCGCGTCGGGGGTGTACGGAGCCTTTGCGCTGCTCGGTTCCGGGCCTCCGTAACACCCAATCCACGACCCTTTTAGCAGGGTTGTCCGACGCGTATAGTCAGCTGCGAAGGGTGCCCCGGTCGGTACGCACAGACAGACTTCGGGCACCCTTTGTCCTGCCCGGACGCGGAGCATCGCGAAGAGGACGTTGGCCCGTCGTCGGGCGGGGCGCTCCCTCGTTGACGGGTACCCGCTACGTGCACGGGCGCTATCCGGCGCACGCATGTGCCGGATAGCGCCCGTGGTGTCCGGAGCGGGTGTGTGTCCGTCAGCCAGCCGTGGTGGCAGCGATCCGCCGTTCGAAGGCCGCGAACGCGGCTTCCTGGCGCCACTGGACCCGCGCCTTGGTGCTGGCGTCCAGGAGGCGTCGGCACTGCTGCCGGGGGTTGTGCGTACCGGGGTTGTCGTGGCGGCAGGGGCCGGCGAGACGGTAGCCGTCCCGGGTCGGGTTGCCCTGCCAGAGGCCGGCGCCCGGCAGGAAGGCGTACTCCAGGGAGGCCCGCGCGAGATCCTTCAGGTCGCGGTAGCCGAGATCGTACGTCGTGGCGGCGTACTGGTACTCGTGGCTGATGTCGATCCGGGAGACACCGGGATCGTCGGTGGCCAGCACGACGGGCACGCCGTAGGCGCGGTAGGTGGTGAAGGGGTGGTCGGCGCCCTTGACCCCGAGGATCTGCGCGTTGCTGCTGAACGGGACCTCGACCGCGATCTGCCGGGCGGCCATGGTGCGGGCGAGCTGCTGCCAGTTGTCCTCGTGGACCAGGTCGACACCGTGGCCGATGCGCTCGGCGTGAGCGACGTTCACGGCCTCGCCGATGTGGAAGGTCAGGTCCTCGGGCTTGACCAGGCCGGGCCACAACTCGCCCGCGTGCAGGGTGATGTGCGCCTTGGGGTACACACGGTGCAGGTAGTCGAGCATCCGCATCTGGAGGCTGTAGTTCTGCAAGGAGCTGTCCCAGTCCTCCGGCTGCACCAGATTCACGGCGACGAACCGCTTGTCCCGTTCGGCGAGGCGCAGTCCCAGAGCCATCTGCGTGAAGACCCGCTCGGGCGAACTGCCGCGCGAAACCTGGGAGATCCACCGCACCGGCAGCCGACAGCCGGCCTCCGCGCGGGGCGTGCCGCACTGTGCTGCCGTGCGGAACTCCGCGTCGGACTCGTCCGTCTCCCGGCTCGCCTCGGCGACCAGCTTGTCGAGTTTGCCGCCGGCCAGCAGCTTGCCGTGCAGCTTTGCCAGGTCCGGGTCCCAGCCGACCTCGGCGGCCAGTTTCTTGGCGCCGTCCGACGCGGGGGTCACCATGGTTTCCAGATAAAACTGGTTCTGCCTCGCGACGGTGTTGGCCACTTCGGCGAGCAGCTTGCCCCGGTGGCGCCAGGTGACCTCGCCGAACTTTCCGAACGTGTCGAAGAAGTGGTCGTGCCCCGACTGCCCCGGCGGAAAGTCCTGCATCGACCACGCCTGTAGCACCGCGTGGCGGAAAGCGGCATCGGTCAGGGCGTCGGACGCCGGTCGCCGGCCCGGACCGCACGGCGGCACCACCGCGGTCAGCGTCTTCTCGTCGATGCACAGACCGTCGTCCGCGGCGAGTGAGATCAGGTACTCGGTCGAGACGGCGCCGGACAGGTGGTTGTGCAGGTCCCCTCCTTTCGGCAGTGCCGTGAAGAAGGCCTTCAGTGCGGCCGGATCGTTCCGGATCGCGGCGAGCCGCGCGGAGGCCAGGAACTCCCCGCGGGTGGACGGGGGCAGGGGCGCGGCGGCGGGGCTCCGAGTGGCGGCCACCGGCTGCGCGGCGGCGGGCAGCGTGCCCGGAAGCAGGGACAGGACGGCGAGGGCGCCGAGACCGATCGGGGCCAGGAGGCCACGCGGGCGGCGCGCGGAGCGGCGGTTCACGAAGATCACCTGCGCATGATCCCGAGTTCCGCCGACGCTGAACGCGCGACGGGCGGTCACCCGGCCGGGACCACCCGGCCGAGTGATCACGCCCGACGTCCTGCTGATTCTTCCCGGCGGTCCACGAGCGTCCGGCGCACGCACCTGTCGGTCGGCTGCCTGCTTCTCGGCCGGTGCGGGTCCGGTACGGCCTGTGCCCTCACGGACGGTCGGCCGACCGCCCGTCGGGGGGATAGCCGGCCGGGCGGCTCACGCATGACCGGCGGCGGTGCGGTCGGACCGGGCGCCGGGGAAGCCGACGAGAGAGCGGCGCCGGGTGGGTGTGGCGCCCCGTGCGGAACGGGACGCCACACCCACGTACGCCTGCCGGCCCTCAGTCCTCGCCCTCCAGGTCCCCTTCCGTCTCCAGGAACGCCTGGCGCAGCGCCTCCAGTACCGCAGGGTCCGGCTTGGCCCACAGGCCGCGGGACTCGGCCTCCAGGAGGCGTTCCGCGATGCCGTGCAGGGCCCAGGGGTTGGCCTGCTGCAGGAATTCGCGGTTGGTCGGGTCCAGGACGTACGTCTCGGTGAGCTTGTCGTACATCCAGTCGGCGACCACGCCCGTCGTCGCGTCGTAGCCGAAGAGGTAGTCGACCGTCGCGGCGAGTTCGAAGGCGCCCTTGTAGCCGTGGCGGCGCATCGCCTCGATCCACTTGGGGTTGACCACGCGGGCGCGGAAGACGCGGGACGTCTCCTCGACGAGGGTGCGGGTGCGGACCGTCTCCGGGCGGGTGGAGTCGCCGATGTACGCCTCCGGGGCCGTGCCGCGCAGGGCGCGGACCGTGGCCACCATGCCGCCGTGGTACTGGAAGTAGTCGTCCGAGTCCGCGATGTCGTGCTCGCGGGTGTCCGTGTTCTTGGCGGCCACGGCGATGCGCTTGTACGCCGTCTCCATCTCGTCGCGGGCCGGGCGCCCGTCGAGTTCGCGGCCGTAGGCGTAACCGCCCCAGACGGTGTAGACCTCGGCGAGGTCGGCGTCGGTGCGCCAGTCGCGGCTGTCGATGAGCTGGAGGAGACCCGCTCCGTACGTACCGGGGCGGGAGCCGAAGATGCGGGTGGTGGCCCGGCGTTCGTCGCCGTGTTCGGCGAGGTCGGCCTGGGCGTGCGCCCGGATGTGGTTCTGCTCGGCCGGTTCGTCGAGGGACGCGGCGAGACGTACCGCGTCGTCGAGCAGGCCGATGGTGTGCGGGAACGCGTCCCGGAAGAAGCCGGAGATGCGCAGCGTCACATCGATACGCGGGCGGCCCAGCTCGGCGAGGTCGATCGGTTCCAGGCCGGTGACGCGGCGCGAGGCGTCGTCCCAGACCGGGCGGATGCCGAGCAGCGCCAGTGCCTCGGCGACGTCGTCGCCGGAGGTGCGCATCGCGCTGGTGCCCCACAGGGAGAGGCCGACCGAGGTGGGCCACTCGCCGTTGTCGGTGCGGTAGCGCTCCAGGAGCGAGTCGGCCAGGGCCTGGCCGGTCTCCCAGGCGAGGCGGGACGGGACCGCCTTCGGGTCGACGGAGTAGAAGTTGCGGCCGGTCGGCAGGACGTTGACCAGGCCTCGCAGCGGGGAGCCGGAGGGGCCCGCCGGGACGAAGCCGCCGTTCAGGGCGTGGACGGTGTGGTCGAGTTCGGCGGTGGTGGCGGACAGCCGGGGGACCACCTCGCGGGCGGCGAAGTCGAGGATGTCCGCGACCGGTCGGGGATGCGATGCCGTTACGGTCGCGACCGCCGCCGGGTCCCAGTCCGCGTCCTCCATCGCCTGGACCAGGGCGCGTGCCTGCTCCTCGGCCTCGTCGGCGGTGGTGCGGGTGGCAGCGGACTCGTCCAGCCCGAGTGCCTCGCGCAGGCCGGGCAGCGACGCCGTACCGCCCCAGATCTGGCGGGCGCGCAGGATCGCCAGGACCAGATTGACCCGGTCCGCACCGGCCGGGGCGCCGCCCAGGACGTGCAGGCCGTCTCGGATCTGGGCGTCCTTGATCTCGCAGAGCCAGCCGTCGAGATGCATGATGAACTCGTCGAAACCCTCGTCGTCCGGGCGGTCGTCGAGCCCCAGGTCGTGGTCGAGCTTGGCGGCCTGGATCAGGGTCCAGATCTGGGCGCGGATCGCGGGCAGTTTCGCCGGGTCCATCGCGGCGATCTGGGCGTGTTCGTCGAGGAGTTGCTCCAGGCGCGCGATATCGCCGTAGCTGTCCGCGCGGGCCATCGGCGGCACGAGATGGTCGATCAGGGTGGCGTGGACGCGGCGCTTGGCCTGCGTGCCCTCGCCCGGGTCGTTCACCAGGAACGGGTAGACGAGCGGGAGATCGCCCAGTGCGGCGTCCGGGCCGCAGGCGGCGGACAGGCCCGCGTTCTTGCCGGGCAGCCACTCCAGGTTGCCGTGCTTGCCGAGGTGGATCATCGCGTCGGCCCCGAAACCGCCGTCGTCCTGCGCCGCCGCGATCCAGCGGTACGCGGCCAAGTAGTGGTGCGAGGGCGGCAGATCGGGGTCGTGGTAGATCGCGATCGGGTTCTCGCCGAAGCCGCGCGGCGGCTGGATGAGAATGAGGAGGTTCCCGCGGCGCAGGGCGGCGAGCACGATGTCGCCCTCCGGGTTGCGGGAGCGGTCCACGAACATCTCGCCGGGCGGCGGACCCCAGTGCCGCTCGACGGCGTCGCGGAGTTCGTCCGGGAGCGTGGCGTACCAGCGCCGGTAGTCGGCGGCCGGGATCCGGACCGGGTTGCGGGCCAGCTGCTCCTCGGTCAGCCACTCCTGGTCGTGGCCACCGGCCTCGATCAGGGCGTAGATCAGCTCGTCGCCGTCGCCGGAGACCAGGCCGGGGAGTTCGTCCTCGGGGCCGAAGTCGTAGCCCTCGGCGCGCAGCCGCCGCAGCAGGGCGACGGCGCTGGCGGGGGTGTCGAGGCCGACGGCGTTGCCGATACGGGAGTGCTTGGTCGGGTAGGCGGAGAGGACGAGTGCCAGGCGCTTGTCCCCGGCCGGGATGTGGCGCAGCCGTGCGTGGCGTACGGCGATTCCGGCGACGCGTGCGGCGCGTTCGGTGTCGGCGACGTACGCGGGCAGCCCGTCCTCATCGATCTCCTTGAAGGAGAACGGGACGGTGATCAGCCGGCCGTCGAACTCGGGGACCGCGATCTGGCTGGCCGCGTCGAGCGGGGAGACGCCCTCGTCGTTGTCCTCCCAGTCGCTGCGCGAGCTGGTCAGGCAGAGAGCCTGCAGGATCGGTACGTCGAGTCCGGTGAGCGCACCGGCGTCCCAGGACTCGTCGTCGCCGCCCGCCGATGCCTCGGCGGGCCGGGTGCCGCCCGCGGCGAGGACGGTGGTGACGATGGCGTCGGCTGCGCGCAGTTCGTCGATGAGTGCGGGTTCCGGGGTACGCAGCGAGGCGACGTACAAGGGGAGGGCGCGGGCGCCCGCGTCCTCGACCGCCCGGCAGAGCGTGTCGACGAACGCCGTGTTCCCGCTCATGTGGTGGGCGCGGTAGTAGAGCACCGCGATGGTCGGGCCGTCGGTGGCGCGCGCAGTGCGCTCCAGGGGCCCCCAGGACGGTGCGGGCGCCGGGGGTTCGAAGCCGTGGCCGGTCAGCAGCACGGTGTCGGAGAGGAACCGGGCCAGCTGGTCCAGGTTGGCCGGGCCGCCGTGCGCCAGGTAGGCGTGGGCCTCGGCGGCGATGCCGATCGGGACGGTGGAGGCAGCCATCAGCTGGGCGTCGGGGGCCTGTTCGCCGGTGAGGACGACGACCGGCCTGCCGGTGGCGAGGACCTGGTCGAGCCCTTCCTGCCAGGCGCGGACACCACCGAGGAGGCGTACGACGACGAGGTCGGTGCCGTCGAGAAGAGCGGGGAGTTCGTCGAGCGGCAGGCGCGAGGGGTTGGCGTAGCGGTAGGTCACCGGACCGTCCGCGGCGCGGGCGCTGAGCAGGTCGGTGTCGGACGTCGACAGGAGCAGGATCATGCGGCGTCGGGCCTTCCTCGGGGTGTCCACGCCCCGGGCGGTGTCGGAATGAGGTCTCCCCTGCTCGAGCGGGGTCGAGAGCTCGGGGAAGGGAGTTCCTGACTCGCCCGGCCGCTCAGGCCGGACTCACAGTGGCGGGACCGCGCCGGACTCGCACCGGGCTTCCTCCCCTATCGCCGTCTTAGAGCCTGTCGGGTGACCTTCGATCGGAAAGCGGACGCGGTCTGGTGCGTGCGATTCCAAGGCGCCGGAAGGCCCTCGTAGCGGAGCTACTAGGGCATTTCGGCAACGCGGGAAGCGTGCGTGCCAGGGCGTGGCCGCCCGATCAGAGGTCACCCGACAGGCTCTTAGGCGATGCCGGGCCGGGTGGCCCGCTGCTAGGCATAGTAAGGGCCTTAGACCGATGGGATTCATACAGCTCAGAATGATGGTCGGTATGCTCGCCGCCATGTCCACTTCCGACACCCCGCCATCGGCCCCGGGGGAGCCCGTCTCCCGTGACCGTGGCGATGCCTGCCCGGGGTCGCTGCGGCTCCACCGGGCGGACGACGGGGCGCTGGCGCGGGTCCGGATCCCCGGTGGCGTGCTGACTGCCCGACAGGCGGACGCGCTCCACGGTGCCGCGCGGGAGTTGGGCGACGGTGAGCTGCATCTCACTTCGCGGGGCAATGTCCAGTTGCGCGGCCTCGGCCGGGAGTGCGGCGGACGGCTCGCCGAACTCCTGGGCGGGGCGGGGCTGCTGCCGTCCCGGAGCCATGAGCGGATACGCAATGTCGTGGCCTCCCCGCTCTCCGGGCTCGACGGCCGGGGCCACCGGGATGTCCGGCCGTGGCTGACCGCGCTGGACGCGCTGTTGTGCGGAAGTGACAAAGCGGCCGGGCTGTCCGGCCGCTTTCTCTTCGCGCTGGACGACGGCCGTGGTGACGTCGATGCCCTGGGTGCGGATGTGACGTTGCTGGGGCAGAGCGACGGGAGCGCGCTCCTGCGGATCGGGGCTGCGGAGGCAGTGCTGAGGGTCTCCGGGGACGATGCGCCGCGCGCGGCGCTCATCGCCGCCGAGACGTTTCTGGAGGCGGCGCAGGAGACGGGCGCCTGGCGGGTGAGCGAACTGCCTTTCGTTGCCGAAGAGTTGCTGGAGCCGGTGAGGGCGGCGCTGCGGGTGGCCGGTGCTGCGGAGCGCGTACCGCCGGCGACGGCGGCGCAGGAGCCCGCGTACGGCGTCGTCGGCAACGCGGCCTGTGTGGGGGCGCCGCTCGGGCGGCTCACCGGTGCGCAGTGGACGAGCCTGTCCCGCGTGGGCCGCGAGCTGCGGCTGACCCCGTGGCGGAGCGTCGTCGTGACGGGCGTGACGCCCGGCGGCGCGGCGGCGCGGCTGCGCGAATGGGGCGCGGCCGGACTGATCGTCGGGCCCGGTTCCGCGTGGACGGGGGTCGGTGCGTGCATCGGCCGGCCCGGCTGTGCGAAGTCCCTGGCAGATGTGCGGGGCGACGCGGAGGCCTTCGTACGGACCGCCGGAGAGCGCGTTGCCGGGCAGCTCCCCGTCCACTGGTCCGGCTGCGAACGCCGCTGCGGTCACCCCAAGGGCGCCTGGGCCGACGTCGTCGCCGTTCCCGGCGGGCACCAGGTGGCCCAGGTCCGTGGCGGCGAACGGGGCGCTCCCGTGACGGTCCACGGCAGCCCGTCCGACCTGGCCGCCGCGGTGAACGCCGCCCGCCGCACCCGTACCTGAACCACCGACCCGAGGGCGCTGCAGCCCGACCACCGACCGGAGAGAGCGAAACCACCGTGTTCCAGTACGAGAAGGACGGACCGGCGATCTACCGCCAGTCCTTCGCCACCATCCGCGCCGAGGCGGATCTCGCGGGGCTGCCCGCCGACGTCAGCCAGGTCGCGGTCCGCATGATCCACGCCTGCGGCATGGTCGACCTCGTACGCGACATCGACTTCACCCCGGGGGTCGTGGCCGGTGCCCGCGCGGCGCTGCGCTCCGGTGCGCCGATCCTGTGCGACGTGGCCATGGTCGCCAGCGGGGTCACCCGCAAGCGGCTGCCCGCCGGCAACGAGGTCATCTGCACCCTGTCGGACCCCACGGTCCCCGATCTCGCCAGGAAGCTCGGCACGACCCGCAGCGCCGCCGCGATGGAGCTGTGGCGGGACCGCATGGAGGGGGCGGTGGTGGCCGTGGGCAACGCACCGACCGCCCTGTTCCGGCTGCTTGAGATGATCGAGGAAGGCGCTCCGCGCCCGGCCGCCGTCATCGGTGTGCCCGTCGGCTTCGTCGGAGCCGCCGAGTCCAAGGACGCCCTGGCCGACCATCCGTCCGGTCTGGAACACCTGGTCGTACGGGGCCGTCGCGGCGGCAGCGCCATAGCCGCGGCCGCGCTCAACGCGATCGCCAGCGAGGAAGAGTAAGAGTGAGCGAGCAGAACACGGGCCGGCTGTACGGGGTAGGGCTCGGTCCCGGCGATCCGGCACTGATGACCGTACGCGCCGTGCAGACCATCGCCGAGGCCGATGTCATCGCCTATCACAGCGCCCGTCACGGACGGTCCATCGCGCGCTCCATCGCCGCCGAGCACATCCGCGCGGACCACATCGAGGAGAAGCTGGTCTATCCGGTCACGACGGAGACGACCGACCATCCGGGCGGTTACCGGGGTGCGATGGAGGAGTTCTACGGCGAGGCCGCGGACCGGCTGGCGGTGCACCTGGACGCCGGGCGGACGGTGGCGGTGCTCGCCGAGGGCGACCCGATGTTCTACGGCTCGTACATGCACATGCACAAGCGGCTCGCCGACCGGTATCCCACCGAAGTGATCCCCGGGGTCACGTCGGTCAGCGCCGCCGCCGCCCGGCTCGGCACCCCGCTCGCCGAGGGCGAGGAGGTGCTGACGATCCTGCCCGGCACGCTGCCGGAGGAGGAGCTGACGGCCCGCCTGGCCGCCACCGACGCCGCCGTGGTGATGAAGCTCGGGCGCACGTTCCCCGCCGTGCGGCGCGCCTTCGAGGCCTCCGGGCGGCTGGCCGAGGCGCACTACGTGGAGCGCGCCACCATGGCCGGGGAGCGCACCGGCGATCTCGCGGACACCGACCCGGAATCCGTTCCGTACTTCGCTGTTGCGGTGCTGCCCAGCCGGATCGACGCGCCCCGGCCGGAGGCGGCCGAGGACGCGGAGCGCGTGGGTGAGGTCGTGGTCGTCGGGACCGGTCCCGCCGGTCCGCTGTGGCTGACCCCGGAGTCCCGCGGGGCGCTGGCCGCCGCCGACGATCTCGTCGGCTACACCACGTACCTGGACCGCGTCCCGGTCCGCCCGGGACAGGCGCGCCACGGCTCCGACAACAAGGTGGAGTCGGAGCGTGCCGAGTTCGCCCTCGACCTGGCCCGGCGCGGACGCCGCGTGGCCGTGGTCTCGGGCGGCGACCCGGGGATCTTCGCCATGGCGACCGCCGTGCTGGAGGTCGCCTCGCAGGACGCGTACGCGCAGGTGCCCGTGCGGGTGCTGCCCGGGGTGACCGCGGCCAACGCCGCCGCCGCCCGCGCGGGCGCGCCGCTCGGCCACGACTACGCCACGATCTCGCTCTCCGACCGGCTCAAGCCGTGGGAGGTGATCGCCACCCGGCTGCGCGCGGCCGCGGCGGCGGACCTGGTGCTGGCGCTGTACAACCCGGGTTCGCGCACCCGCACCGAGCAGGTCGGCAAGGCCCGTGACCTGCTGCTGGAGCACCGTTCGCCGGATACGCCGGTGGTGGTGGGCCGGGATGTGGGCGGGCCCTCGGAGAGCGTACGCATCGTCACCCTGGCGGAGCTGGAACCGGCCGAGGTCGACATGCGGACGATCCTGCTGGTCGGTTCCTCGCAGACGCGGTCGGTGCGGCGGGGGGACGGTCAGCAGATCGTGTGGACGCCGCGGCGCTACCCGGAGGCCTGAGGCCCGGCCTCAGAGCCTGTCGGGTGACCTCTGATCGGGCGGCCACGCCCCGGCACGCACGCTTCCCGCGTTGCCGAAACGCCCTAGTAGCTCCTTCCCCAAGCTCTCAGCTTCGTTCGAGCAGGGGAGACCCCATCCGAGGGCCTTTCGGCGCCTTGGAATCGCACGCACCAGACCGCGTCCGCTTTCCGATCGAAGGTCACCCGACAGGCTCTCAGCCGAGCAGGCCGGACAGCCAGTCCACGGCGAGTTCCGGCGTGGGGACCACGGGGACGCCGTCCGGGACCGGCGGCCGGCGGACCACCACCACCGGAACACCGGCCTCCCGGGCCGCGGTCAGTTTCGGGGCGGTGGCGTCACCCCCGCTGTCCTTGGTGACGAGGACATCGATGCGGTGACGGCGGATCAGTTCGCGCTCCCCGTCGAGGGTGAACGGCCCCCGGTCCAGCAGGACCTCCATCCGCGCCGGGTGCGGTCCGTCGGGGGCGTCCACCGACCGCATCAGGAACCACTGCGAGTCGAGACCGGCGAAGGCGGCGAGCCCCATCCGGCCCGTGGTCAGGAAGACCCGCTGCCCGAGCCCGGGCAGCGCCTGCGCCGCCTCGGCCAGGGAGCCGACCGGCTGCCAGCGGTCGCCGTCCGTGGGCACCCAGCCGGGGCGGCGCAGAGCGAGCAGGGGAACATGGGCGGCGGCGGCGGCCGACGCCGCATGGAAGCTGATCGTCCCGGCGAAAGGATGGGTGGCATCGATGAGCGCGTCGACCCGGTGCGTACGCAGCCACGCGGCGAGCCCGTCGGCTCCGCCGAACCCGCCCACCCGCACCTCGCCGGGAGGCAGCTTCGGACTGGCCACCCGGCCGGCCAGCGAACTGGTGACCCGGGCCCCGGCCGGGAGCGTCCCGGCCAGGTGCTCGGCGAGACGGCGGGCCTCCGTGGTGCCACCGAGGACGAGTACGTGCATGGGATCGGTCCAGACATGAGTGAGGCGAAGGGCGGGCGCAGCGCCCAACTCAAACACACCGGTCTGCGGCCGGGCTGGACGACCGGTGCCTGTGCGACCGCGGCCACGACCGCCGCGTACACCGCCCTGCTGACCGGCGACTTCCCCGACCCGGTGACCATCGTCCTGCCCAAGGGCCAGAGCCCGGCGTTCGCGCTGGCGGTGGAGGAACTCGCCGGTGACCGGGCGACGGCCGGCGTGGTCAAGGACGCGGGAGACGACCCGGACGTGACGCACGGTGCGCTGGTACGGGCCACGGTGCGCCGGCTGCCGCCGGGTTCGGGTGTGGTGTTCCGGGCCGGTCCGGGCGTGGGCACCGTGACCCGTCCCGGTCTGCCGCTCGACGTCGGCGAGCCCGCGATCAACCCGATGCCGCGGCAGATGATGCGCGACCACATCGCGCGCGTGGCGGCGGACCACGGGGACACCGGCGACGTCGAGATCACCGTGTCCGTCGATCATGGTGAGGAGATCGCCCGTTCCACGTGGAATCCGCGCCTCGGCATCCTGGGCGGCCTGTCGATCCTCGGCACGACCGGGATCGTCGTCCCCTACTCCTGCTCGGCGTGGATCGACTCGATCCGCCGGGGCGTGGACGTGGCCCGCGCCGCGGGGCACACGCATGTGGCGGGGTGCACGGGGTCGACCTCGGAGAAGACCGTCGTCGCCGAGTACGGTCTGCCGGAGATCGCCCTGCTCGACATGGGCGACTTCGCGGGGGCGGTGCTCAAGTACGTACGCAGGCATCCGGTGGACCGGCTGACGGTCTGCGGCGGCTTCGCGAAGCTGTCGAAGCTCGCGGCGGGCCATCTGGATCTGCACTCCGCCCGCTCCCAGGTCGACAAGGGGTTCCTCGCCGAACTCGCCCGGCAGGGCGGCGCGGACGCGTCGCTGACCGCCGAGGTGGCGGACGCCAACACGGGTCTGGCCGCTCTTCAGCTGTGCGCGGCGGCCGGGGTCCCGCTGGGCGACCTGGTCGCGGTGGCCGCCCGCGACCAGGCGCTGTCGGTGCTGCGCGGGGCGCCGGTGGCCGTGGACGTCATCTGCATCGACCGGGCGGGCACGGTCGTCGGCCGCAGCGACGTGCGCTGACGCGGGCGGCGCCGCCGGTCAGCAGACGTGCCGGTCGCGCTCGGCCGAGTACAGGTGGCTGTCGCGGAACTGCTCGGCGCCCAGCGTGCGGCCGACCATGATGACGGCGGTACGGATCACCCCCGCGGCCTTCACCTGCTCGGCGATGTCGCTCAGCGAACCGCGCAGGATCAGCTCGTCCGGGCGGGACGCCATGGCCACCACGGCGGCCGGGCAGTCGGCCCCGTAGTGCGGCAGCAGCTCCTCGACGACCCGGTCGACGTACCGGGCGGCCAGGTGCAGCACGATCAGCGCACCGCTGCGGCCGAGCGTGGCCAGGTCCTCGCCGTCCGGCATGGCGGTGGCGCGGTGGGCGATCCGGGTGAGGATGACGGTCTGGCCGACGGTCGGCACGGTCAGCTCCCGCTTGAGGGCTGCTGCAGCGGCCGCGAACGCCGGTACACCGGGCACCACTTCGTACGGCACACGTGCCGCGTCGAGCCGCCGCATCTGCTCGGCGACCGCGCTGAAGACGGACGGGTCGCCGGAGTGCAGCCGGGCCACGTCCTGCCCGTTCTCGTGGGCGCGCACCAACTCGTCGGTGATCTCGTCGAGGTTGAGCTGCGCGGTGTCGACGAGGCGGGCGTCCGGCGGGCATTCGGCGAGCAGTTCGCGGGGGACCAGGCTGCCCGCGTACAGACAGACCTGGCAGGCGGCGAGCGTCCGGGCGCCGCGGACCGTGATCAGGTCGGCGGCGCCGGGACCGGCGCCGATGAAGTACACGGTCATCTGTTCTCTCCTGACGAGGACGGTATCGAGGGGGCGCCGACGGGCTTGCGCACGGACCACTGGGTGACCGGCATGGCCTGGCGCCAGCCGGTGAAGCCGCCGACCGGCACGGCGTGCGCCACCGCGAGCCGCACCAGCTCGCCGCCGTGGCGCCGGTACCGCTCGGCGAGCAGCGCCTCGGACTCCAGCGTGACGGTGTTGGCGACCAGCCGTCCGCCGGGGGGCAGTGCGTCCCAGCAGGCGTCGAGCAGCCCCGGCACGGTCAGCCCGCCGCCGATGAACACGGCGTCCGGCACCGGCAGTCCGGCCAGTGCTTCCGGTGCCCGGCCGGTGACCACGCGCAGCGCGGGGACGCCGAGCCGGTCCGCGTTACGGGTGATGCGTCCGGCCCGCACCGGGTCGCGTTCGACGGTGACGGCACGGCAGGACGGGTGGGTGCGCATCCACTCGACGGCGATCGACCCGGACCCGCCGCCGATGTCCCACAGCAGCTCGCCGGGCGCCGGGGCCAGTGCCCCGAGCGTGGCGGCGCGGACATGCCGCTTGGTGAGCTGACCGTCGTGCTCGTACGCGTCGTCCGGCAGCCCGGGTACGGCGCCGAGCCGCAGCGCGTCCGGGGCACGACGGCACTCGACCGCGATGACGTTGAGCGGATCGCCCGCCGGATGCGCCCACCCGTCGGCCGTACCCGTGACGCAGTCCTCGGCCTCGCCGCCGAGCTGTTCCAGCACCCGTATCGGGCTGGGCCCGAAGCCGCGTTCGCGCAGCAGCGCGGCCACGTCGGCGGGGGTTCCGGCGCCCGCGCTCAGCACCAGCAGGCGCCGGCCCTCGTGCAGGGCGGCGGCCAGGCGGGCGGCGGGCCTGCCCACCAGCGTGACGACCTCGGTGTCCTCCAGCGGCCAGCCGAGCCGGGCACAGGCGTAGGAGACGGAGGACGGATGCGGCAGGACGCGGAGGTTCCCGGCGCCCAACTCCTCGCAGAGGGCGCGCCCGATGCCGTAGAACATGGGGTCGCCACTGGCCAGCACGGCGATGCGGAGCCCCTGGTGCGCGGTCAGCAGACCGGGTACGGCGGGCCGCAGCGGCGAGGGCCAGGGCACCCGCTGTCCCACGCACTGCGGCGGCAGCAGCTCCAACTGCCGCGCACCGCCGATCAGCACCTCGGCCCGGAGCAGTGCCGTGCGTGAGGTTCCGGGCAGTCCCTCCCACCCGTCGGCACCGATCCCGACGACGGTGGGCGCAGGGGGCGGGGGCATTGCGGGCTCTGCGGGGATCACGGCCGGTACCTCGGTGTTCGGGGGGCTTGACGCAGCCGAAACTCTACTGTTCGCGCTGACCGCTGAGATCGTTCCGGGCGGGTGAGCATCGCCATACGTACGTCGGAACGCCCCCGCCCGGCCCACGCGCCGGGCAGGGGGTGTTCAGGGCCGGCGCCGGGTCAGAAGTCGAAGACGGGCCCCGCGGTCGCCTCCATGACGCAGGCATTCGGGTAGGTGCGCTGCCAGTCCACCGTGGCGCCGTTGTACGTCCCCTGCGCGGTGACCGTGACGGGGTCGTGGATCAGCAGGCACGGGTGCGGGTTGCCGGGCAGCCCATCGAGGTCGCCCCCGGCCTCGTTCAGGGCGGCGCAGGCCTCTGCCGCCTTCGGGTGGTGACTCCGGGAGGTGGGCGGACACTGGAGGCCGATGCCGCGGATCCAGGTGTTCTCGCTGCCGGAGACGGTCAGGAAGAGGCTGCTCTCCTGGGCGTCGGCGTGCGCGGCGGGAGCCAGGAGCAGGGGTGTGGCCAGGGCGGCGGCGGCCAGCAAGGCCGCGGCCGGACGCCGGGCAACGGAAGAGATGATCATGGTCTGGGTAACGAAGAGCCGGTCACGAGGACACGAGAGGCGTCCTTTCCAGGCGGGGTGAACGGAGACTTCCGGCATGCCGTTCGATCCGTTGGGGGCAGTGCATGTCCGTAGGGCTGCCGCACTCCGCCGGGTGCCCCGCCGGAGTATCCTGGGCATACTGAGGACATTCCGTACATGAGCTTCCGAGCCTGTGTCGTTCTCGGCGATTCACAACACCGGGCCGGTGTACACCGGCCCGGGGCAGGGTCCGCGTCATGACTGCGACCATTCTGTATATGTCCGCGGTCGACGACCGGACCTTCTCTCTGTCCTCGTTGCCGCCGCGCCTCTCGCTGGCCCCGGCCGGCACCGCTCCCGCTCTGCTGGACGGTGCGTGGTGGCCGCGTTCCCGCGATCTGACGGCGGAGCTTCCCGCGCTGACAGCGGTGCTCGACCCGCTGTGGGGGCGGATCACCCGCGTGACGGTGAACCCCACCGTCTGGCCCGTGATCCCACGGAAGGTGCCCGTCCAGGGGCATGTGGTCCACGTCGGCTGGTTCAAGCCCGAACAGGACCCGAACAAGTTGCTGCTCCTCTCCTACGCCACCGGCCGCTGGGACCTGCTGGTGATCCCGCCGCAGACGGACCCGGGTGCCGCCGCCTGGCTGCTGACCGCAGCCGTTGATCCGGCGCGGAGCCTCACCGCGAGCGGGCTGATGCGGGAGGCCGAGCTCTTCCGGGCTGCGGCCGAGGCCGACTGGGACCTCGTCCGGGAGACGGTCTGGGACTCCGGGGGCGGCCACAGCGCCCGTCCGGCCTCGCGACGCCTTGTCGGAGCAGCCGCCGCCCGGGCGCCGGGCCCGACGGAAGGGATGTGAGGCCATGGAGGTCTTCCTCGACGTGCGCGTGCGGAGGAGTGGCTCGCCATGACGTCGGATGCGCACGCCCATACCCGTACCGATGACGCGGCGCCGCTCCTGCTCCTCTCGGACACGAGCAGTCGGCCGATCGTTCCCGGGGTCGCGGTGCTGCGGTTGGAGACGACCCCCAACCGTGAGGGGATCTTCGACGGTGCGTGGTGGCCGCGGACCCGTGACATAGCGTCCCAACTGCCCTGCCTGATCGACGCCTTGACCGCCCGGCTGGGACCCGTCGCGCGGGTCGGTCTGGACGCCAGCGCCTGGGACGACGCGCCGGGCCACCTCGTGATCGGTGGCCGGACCGTCCGTATCGACTGGTCCGCCGTCGACGACAGCACGATGATCGTCACGCGTGGCCATCAGGACCACTTCTCGTTCCTGGTGATCCCGCCACAGGCCACGGCAGCCGCCGCGCGCGCCGCGATGGCCGAGGCGGTGCAGGACGGCAACAGCACGCCCGCGGAGCAGATCCTCACGGACGCGGGCATCGTCCCCCCTCTACCGGGTTGACGCGCACATGGAAGCGACTCCGATGGTCTTGCCACCGGAGCCGACCCTTCCAGGGCGCAACACGTGAGAGTGCACGACCTTGGTTTTTACTATACACCCATAAATCGCTACAAAGCGGATCTATTTCCGAAATCTTCTCCCGATCTACTCCGCATTGCCGTGCCACTGCCCCTCGACGCGGAACCAGAGCCCCGGCGCATAGATCGCATGGACGGCCGGGGCTTCCCCCTTCGCCACCTCCAGGATCCTCAAAATGCCGCTCGGGAGCACGTCGTACTCGTAGACCATCTCGGAGTCGTCCTCCGTGATGTCCGCGTAGGAGATGTCCGCCACGCCCCGCTCCGCGTATTCCTTGGGGGGACGATTCTCCACCAACTTGATGAAAACGCCCATGCCTTGACGATAGGACCGTCGAGGCGGTCGCGCTCACCGGGCGGCACCCGATGACCGAGGAACCGGAGGGCGGTCAGCGCTGTCCGGCCGGCTCGATGTTCTGGTTGGTGTGGAAGAAATTGTCGGGGTCGTACGCCTGCTTGACGGCCGCGAGCCGGTCGTAGTGGTCGCCGTAGGTGGCCCGTACCCGGTCCTGGGACTCGTCCGCGCCCATGAAGTTCACGTACGTCCCGCCCATCGACTGCGGATGCAGCTCCTCCCAGTAGTCCACGCACCACTGCCGGATCGTCCCGGCGTTGTCCGGGTCGGGGTCGATGCCCGCGATGACGCCGGACCAGACGGCGTCCCGGTACGCCCAGGCCGTGTCGTCCGGGCCGATCCGGTGGGCGGCCCCGTCGACCGGATACAGGTGCGTCGTCGACAGGTCCGTGGGGAGGTTCTCGGCGTACCTGGCGTGGACGGCGATGGCGTCGTCCGTGATCCGGTCGAAGAAGTTGCCCCGCCAGTACCACTGCAGTCCGCTCGGGAGCAGTGCGTCGAACATGGTCTGGAGCGCCGGGTAGGGCATCGGCGAGGTGAAGTGGAAGGCGGGCGGGCCCGGTTCGTCCACGGCCTTCAGGGCGGCTTCGAGGAGCTCGGGGGCGCCGGTGCAGCACCAGACGACGCCGCACATCTTCTGGCCGTGGATCTCCTCCGGGAACGGCGGGCCGGGCGGCACGGTGAGCGCCGCGAAGAAGCCGTTCAGGTCCTCCGGGGCCTGCGGCAGGAAGTCCCGGTACCACTCCAGGACTTCGCGGATCCGGTCGACCGGCCACACGGTGATCGCGACCCCCACGGTGTCCACCGGGTGCAGCTGGAGGTCGAACGAGGTGACGATGCCGAAGTTCCCGCCGCCGCCGCGCAGCGCCCAGAACAGGTCGGCGTTCTCGGTCTCGTTCGCCGTGACGTGGCTGCCGTCGGCCAGGACGACGTCCGCCGTGAGGAGGTTGTCCACGGTCAGGCCGTACCTGCGGGTGAGATAGCCGTGGCCGCCGCCGAGGGTGAGGCCGACGACTCCCGTCGTCGACAGGATTCCGGAGGGCGTGGCCAGGCCGAACGCGTGGGCGGCGTGGTCCAGATCGCCGAGCAGGGTGCCGCCGCCGACCCGGGCGGTCCGGGCGGCGGGATCGATGTGCGCCCAGCGCATCGGTGACAGGTCGAGAGTGACGCCGTCGTCCACCAGGCACAGTCCGGCTCCGCTGTGTCCGCCGCCCCGCACGGCGAGTTCGAGACCTTCGTCGCGGACGAATTCCACCGCGGCCATGACGTCCGCCGCGTCCGCGCACCGCACCACGGCGGCCGGGCGCCGGTCGATCATGGCGTTGTAGATCGTGTGGGCCTCGCGGTACTCCGGGTCCTGCGGGCCGATGACCGGACCGCGCAACGCGGCCCTCATCGCTGCGAGCGTGGTGGAGTCCATGGCCGTTTCCTTGCCGCGGGTGCGGACCGCTGTCGTATCCACGCTCCCGCCGGTCGGAGGGCCGTGCAATCGGCAGACGCGGCGCAAAGAGCGGGATGCGGTGTCCGGCAGGTGAGGAGCGGTGGTCGGGATGCCCGGACGGGCGCACCATGAATCCATGGACCGACCGTTCCTGAGCAGTGCGCAGGAGTGAGTCCTGCGCACTGGTATGCCCCGAACGGTCTTGGGCGCACTGGTCGTCCGCTTTCGCAACCGGGCGGCGACACGGATCCTGTCCGTGGTCCGGTCCCGGAAGGGCGGAGTCCCTCACGACCTGGCCAGATGGACGCGGCCAGAGGCGACGGGGAGGCCCTGAACCATCTCGCTGGTGGAGCAGGGGCCCCGCACGCCGGCACCGCACCCGGCGTCCCAGATCGCGCTGATCGCATTACTCCGATCAGCCCAGACCACCACAAGCCCACGAGCCGACCAGCCCCTCACCCAGCCGTGGAACCGCGGCGGCTTCGGCAACAACCTGGTCCAGCGGATCGCCGTCCGCTGCGGGCCGGGGTGAGCTCAGACGAGGAGTTTCGTCTTCGCCCGCTGGAACTCCTCGTCCGTGATCGCGCCACGGTCCTTCAGCTCGGCGAGTTTCGCCAGGTCCTCGACGCTGCTGCCGCTGGGTTTCGCCGGGCCGGTCGTGTCACCGGTGGCGGCGGCTTCCCGTACGTACGCCTTGAAGGCGGCTTCCCGCTCCCTGGCTTGCTGGATGTCGCGCTTTCCCATGGATTTACCGCGTGCGATCACGTAGATCAGGACGCCGAGGTACGGCACGACCAGGGCCAGGATCAGCCAGCCCGCCTTGCCCCAGCCGCCGAGGTCGTCGCTGCGGAAGATGTCCGAGATGACCTTGAAGAGGAGGAAGAGCCACATGATCCAGAGGAAGAACCAGAGCATGGTCCAGAAGAGGTTGAGCAGGGGATAGCTGTCCACGTTCCGCTCCCTGGTCGTCGCGTCGTTCGACTCGTCGCTTCGTCTCGGCGACACAGCCCCGAACGGCTGATTCCTCAACCAGTCATATCATCAGATTTCGACCCCTGCTCGCTGTCGTCCGAACCGTTCCCCAGGGGCCGTTCCCGCAGAGGTGGCGCGGAGTACCGTGGAATGACCGAGGGAGGCGTGTGGCGTATGAGCGCCGCAGATGGGTCCGCCTGGAGCCCGATCGGGGCGATCGGCCGCGTTATCGTGCCGATCCCGCCGAACGGCCCAGGCGAAGTACTGGTGGCCGTACGGGGTGGGTCGGAGGCCTACACCGCATGGTCGGCGACGTCGATCGACAGGGACGCACGCGTCGTTGTCGTCGACTCGGTCTCGGCACGGGGCGTGATCGTCGAACGCCTGCCGTCCTGAACCGCGAACCGACGCCGGGGATCGACGCCGGGGGACAGTGACGAGCGGCGCCGCACCGGGACATCACGTCGAGAAAGGCGTACGGCAGGAGTCCGCTCATGTTGTTCTGGCACGTTCCCGCCCCCAACGAGGCGATGCTCATCTCCGGATCGAAATCGAAACGGCAGACCCAGGACACCCAGTTCCGGATCGTCACCGGTCACGGCAGCTTCGTCATACCGGTGAAGCAGAAGGCGCGCATGCTCTCCCTGGCGCTGCGCGAGGCGGAGATCACCGAGGACTGCGTCACCCAGCAGGGCATCCGTCTCAACGTCCGCGCCGTCGCCGTCTTCAAGGTCGGTGACGATGCCGTCTCCATCGCCAACGCCGCCCGCCGCTTCCTGTCCGAACAGGACCAGATGGAGGAGCTCGCCGGCCGGATTTTCGCCGGACACCTGCGTTCCATCGTCGGCGGACTGACCGTCGAGCAGATCATCCGGGAGCGGAACCGGGTCTCCCAGGAGGTCATCGCGGGCAGCCACGGCGAGATGGAGAAGCTCGGCATCGTCGTGGACGCCCTCCAGATCCAGGAGATCGAGGACTCCACCGGCTACATCAACAACCTCGCCGCCCCGCACGCGGCCGCCGTCGCCAGCCAGGCCCGGATCGCCCAGGCCAGAGCGGACCAGGAGGCGTCCGAGCGGGAGCAGCAGGCCGCGGCGCTCAAGGCCGAGTACGAACGGGACACCGCGATCAAGCGGGCCGGTTTCCTCGCCGAGACCGAGCAGTACAACGCCCGCGCCGCCCAGGCCGGACCGCTCGCCCAGGCCAGGGCCTCGCACGAGGTCGTCGAGGAGCAGACCGCACTGGCCGAGCGGCAGGCGGCGCTGGCCGCGCAACGGCTGGAGGCGGAGGTCAGGCGTCCGGCGGACGCCGAGGCGTACCGGCAGCGCACGCTTGCCGAGGCCGCCCGCGACCAGGCGAAGTTCCAGGCCGACGGCAGTGCGTACGCCGAACGGGCCGTCGCCCAGGCGCAGGCCGACGCCAACACCGCGCGTGCCGCCTCGCTCCGGGACGGCAATCAGGAGCTGATCGCGGCCAACCGGATCGTGGAGAACCTGCCGGCCCTGGCCGACGCGGCCGCCCGCGGGATGTCGGGGGCCGACCTCACCGTGCTCAACGGCACCAACGGTGTCAATGAGATGGCGGCGGGCGTGGTCAGCCAGGGGATGGCGATCCTCCACGCACTCCAGCGCGGTGCGAGCACGGCGAAGCCGGCGGTCGACGCGAAGCGGGCCCCGCACATCACCGACTCGAACTGAGCCGGGCTGCTTCTCCGCCCCGGAGGCCTCCGGGGCGGGGGATTCCGCCACGGGGGATTCCGCTGCGGGGGTGGCGACAGCCTCGTCCATCGCTGCCCGTGCGGCTGCGGAAACCTTTCGCTGATGCATCAGAACCCCATGAATCCCGCGGTGAACCCGCTGATCAGCCCCGTACCGCATGGTTGACCGCGTTGGCCGCGTTGGCCGACGCGCTGTCCGGCAGACCGATGATCACGTCATTGACCCCGCACTCATCACCGCACCGATCGTCGGGCAAGGCGATGGCGCGTGCCCAGCGGTGTTCTCACACGGGCAGCCCGCCGGTCCGGAGGGTGCAGCAGAAACCCTGCGGCAGAAGGCACTTCGCCGGCAACTGCTTCTCGAATTCGGTGCCTTGGGCCAGTGGCGGGAGCGGATGGGTGCAGGCGGATCAGTAAATGGTCAACTGTCCGCCCCGGATGGCGTAGAGTTGTGTTTACCGACGCGGGGTGGAGCAGCTCGGTAGCTCGCTGGGCTCATAACCCAGAGGTCGCAGGTTCAAATCCTGTCCCCGCTACTGAAGAATCAGGCCCGGCATGCATAGAGCGTGCCGGGCCTGATTCGTGTTTTCCGTCCCCCCTTCGGCCGATGCGGAGTCGCCGCGCGACGCCGCTCCGGCAAGCCTGGGGGAGTGGGGTGCGGCACCGTCCGCAGCCAGGCGCGTACCGGGCAGGAGGCCGTGGGGCGTATCGGGCAGGAGACCGCAGGAGCCGCTGCGCGTACCGGGCAGGAGACCACAGGTGGGGATGGCGGAGAAGCCGCTCGGGGTGCGGGGCGGAGGCGGCAGCCCTTCCCGGCGGTTCGTCCGCGCGCTGCCGGCGCTGCTGATCGCCGCCGGGCTCGTGTTCGACATCCTCACCCCGCCGCCGTTCACCGCCGTGCCGCTGTTCGTGGCGGCCCCGCTGGTCGCCGCACCGTTCTTCTCACGGGCGGGCACCGTCCGTATCGGCGTCGCCTCGCTGCTCTCGATCCTCGTCCTGCGGAGCGAGAGCGGCACGGTGCTGCAGGTCGTGCCGTCCCTCGAGGTCATCACCGTGCTCACCGCCTCGGTCCTCGCCCTCTTCATCAACGGAGTCGTAGGGCGCGGCAATGAGCAGCTGGCTTCGGCGCGGGTCATCGCGGAGACCGCCATGCGGGCCGTGCTGCCGGAGCCGGACGACTGGATCGGCGGGCTGCAGGTCGCCGCGCGGTACGAGGCGGCACAGGCGGACGAGTTCGTCGGCGGCGACCTGTTCGCCGTGGTGGACACCCCGCACGGCGTGCGGCTGGTGGTCGGGGACGTGCGGGGCAAGGGGCTCGACGCGGTCGAGGCGGTGGCGGTGATCATCGGCGCGTTCCGGGAGGTCGCCGAGCACGAGGCTTCGCTGGAGGGCGTGGCGCAGCGGCTGGAGCGGGCGCTGGCCCGGGAGGGGGAGCGACGCGGCGGGATCGATCCGGTCGAGGGGTTCGTCACCGCCGTACTCGCCGAGATCCCGCACGGTGCGGCCGAGGTGCGGATCGTCAACCGCGGCCACCCCGAGCCGCTGCTGCTCCACCCCGACGGGGGGGTGGAGGTGCTGGTTCCGAGCGTGCCCGCGCTGCCGCTCGGCATGGGTCTGGGGGCGTGGCCGGACCTGGCCGACGCCTGGAGTCTGGCCGCCGGGACCACGCTGCTCGTCTACACCGACGGTCTCTCCGAGGCGCGCGACAAGCATGGGGTGTTCTACGACCCGGCGGCCCGGCTGCGTGGGCGGATTTTCCCCGGGCCCGAGGAGCTGCTGTCCGCGCTGACCGATGACGTACGGCTGCACACGGGCGGCAAGTCCACCGACGACCTGGCGCTGGTCGCGGTCGTACGGCCCGCGGAGGGGCAGCCGGAGCGCCGCAGGACCGTGAAGATCGTGGGGCGCGGGCAGGAATGAGGCGTGGCCGCGGTGAGCACACGAGGACGATGCCACCGTGCGTAATCGAAGAGTGCCGCTCTGCATAACGTTTGACGCAACGTCAGAAAGACGGTAGTGGCTGAGCCCGGGTCAACTCGCCCGATTCCACCCGGTTGTGTCCCGTAAAGTCCAGGCCAAGGCCGTGAACGATCAGTGGGAACGGCTTGGAATCAGGCCCGTGTGTCTATTAACGTTCGATAACGCAGCGCGGTCGTCCCAGCCGTCGTCAGTGGCGGCACCGTGCGCGAGCGCCGAATTCCGCAAGGGAACCGGGGAACCACCTACATGGGGTGAATCGGACACCTGTGTCTCGTGAGAGGCAGAGGGATCCGTAGGAGACCTTCCTGCTCCGAACCCGTCAGCTAACCCGGTAGGCGAGAAGGAAGGAAAGGAGTGCGCCTCCGTGGCGTCCAACAAGCCTGCCCCCGAAGCCCCTTCCCGGTTCGGCTCCGACTTCACCACTGAGTACGGATCCGGGACGGACACCGAGTTCGGCACCGGGTTCACCACCGAGTCCGGGACCGAAGGCTTCGGAGAGACCGACCGGGCCTGGGAGGAATGGAACCCCACCGAGGAGTCCGTCCGCCCCGTACGCGGCAGGCACCGCGTCGCCAAGCAGCGCAACGGGCTCGCCCGTAGCTCCACGGTTCTCGGCGTCGGCGTCATCGCGGCCGTCGGCGCGGGCGGTATGGCCACCGCGCAGAGCAAGCCGCCGGTCTCCATCTCCCTTCCCGATTCCGTCGCGGACAAGCTCCCCGACGCCAACTCCCTCCCCGGCGTGGGCGCGCTGTTCTCCGAGGGGTCCGCCACCGACCAGGCCCAGGCCCAGGCCAAGACCGCCGCCGCACCGCTGACCAGCGCGGGCATCACCACCGCCGAGGCCGAGCAGGGCGCCACCGACGCCGGCGAGGCGCTCCGCGCCCGTATCCTCCAGCAGGCCGAGCAGCAGCAGAACGCCGCCGACGCGGAGGCCAAGGCGGCCGAGGAGAAGGCCGCCGCGGAGAAGGCGGCAGCCGAGGCGAAGCAGAAGCAGGACATCGCCGAGGCCAAGGCCGAGGCCGAGAAGAAGAAGGCGGAGGAAGAGGCGAAGGCGAAGGCCGAGGCCGAGCGGCTCGCCAAACTGGCCGCCAGTTACGCCATCCCCACTTCCTCGTACACGGTCACCTCGACCTTCGGCCAAGCCGGTTCGATGTGGTCCTCCGGCTACCACACCGGTCTCGACTTCGCGGCGCCGACCGGCACCCCGATCAAGGCCATCCACACCGGCACCATCAAGTCGGCGGGCTGGTCCGGCTCCTACGGCTACCGCACGGTCCTGGAGCTCGAGGACGGTACGGAGCTGTGGTTCTGTCACCAGTCGTCGATCGACGTCAGCGCCGGCCAGAAGGTCACCACCGGTGAGACCATCGGCCGCGTCGGCGCCACCGGAAATGTGACGGGTCCCCACCTCCACCTGGAGGTCCACACCCCGAGCGGCACGGGCATCGACCCGATGACCTGGCTGCGCGACAAGGGCCTCACGGTCTGACCCGATGAACGCGGGCCGGTCCCACCGGCCCGCCACCGATCCCCGGCAGTCCTGACGCTCACCCCCCGACGTCAGGGCTGCCGGTCCGTTTGTCCACGAGTGCCCCCTTGGGGAAGAGGCAGCGGCTGGGCGGTGCGACGGGGCAAAGCTTGCCGGGAGGGGCACTAGCGGAGCGGGGCGCTGCCGCGCCCGTGGGGCGGCTGGTGATACGGCTGCCCAGGGGGCGACAGGTACGGGTTGTGGCCGCCGTACGGCTGGTACTGCTGCGGAACCGGCGCCGGGGCCGTGTAGTGCGGGCGCAGACGGCCCGTCGCCTGTGCCGCGTACGCCAGGGCGGGGGCGGCCACCTCCCGGCGCTGCCAGAGATGGTGCAGCAGTTCCAGTTCACGTGCGGTGAAGTCCGGTTCCGCCGCCCCGCGGCCGGCCCTGCGGCGCAGGAATGCCAGGGACGTGGCGAACGACTCGTACTCGGCGACCGCCCGCGCCGCAGCCTTGCCGCGCGCCCTGGCCTGCGCCTTGGCGTGGCTCCGTATCTGCGGCGCGATCCGGCTGTGAGCGCCGTGGGCGGGGCCGTAGGCAGGGGCGTACCCGTAGCCCGGGGCTCCGTACCCCGCTTGCGCGTGCTGCCGGCGCGCCAGGTCCCGGGCCAGGCCGCGGGCCCGCATCGAGGAGAGCGCGAGCGGCTCGGCAGGGGTCAGCCAGCCGGCGGCCGCGTACGCGGGCAGCTCGGTCGCCAGGGTGCGCAGCTCCTGCTGGCGGGACCAGATCGCCAGCCAGGTGACCAGTCCGAAGACCGGGACCATGAACACCCCGTACACGACATAGAAGCCGTACGGGCCGAACGTCCCCGAGCCGTTCCACAGGGCGTGCGTGCCCATGGCGAGGATCAGTCCGAGCATCGGCAGCGCGATGCGGCGGATGCGGTTGCGGTGTGCGCTCAGCGCCGCGAAGCCGAAGCCCAGGCCGGTCAGCACGGTGAAGAGGGGATGCGCGAACGGCGTCATCACCCCTCGTACGAAGAAGGTCGCGGCCGTGACCGACGCCAGGCCCGAGTTGCCGATCTGCTGGTCCTCGCCGAACGCGTTGCCCAGATAGAGGATGTTCTCGGTGAAGGCGAAGCCCGTCGCGGTGAAGCCGGCGACGACTACGCCGGCGACGACACCGCCGAAGTCCCGTCGCCGGAACAGGAAGATCAGCAGGACGGCCGCCGCCTTCGCGCTCTCCTCGACGACCGGCGCTATGACCGTGGCCCCGAGGGTGTCCGCGCTCGCCGGGTCCGCGGTGGCCGTTGCGATCCAGCGGGTCGCGAACGAATTGGCGATGATCGCGACCAGGGCGGCGGCGCAAGCACCCCAGGCGAAGGCGAACAGCAGATTCCGCCAGGGTCCGGGTTCGACCCGGTCCAGCCAGCGGAACGCCGTCATCAGGAGCGGGACGGGCAGCACGGCCAGACCCAGCCCGACCAGGAACCCTTCGGTGCCGGTCTGGGCGCGGACCAGGGCCAGGATCACCAGCCCGCACAGCGCGAGCACCGTGAAGACAGCAGCGATACGGAACGTCTTGCTCCGCCAGACCATGCCGACGCGGCGCGGACGGTAGCGCCACTGGCCCCGCTCCGGCACGGCCGCCAGGATCTCGCCGACCCGCTGCGTCTCGAGGAGCGGGACGGCCGGCTGAGACTGTTGCTGCTGGACAGACCCGTCGGACACCCCATGACCCTAACGAGGGGGACTGACAGCTGACCATGGGGCGGCGAGGCGCGCGTACCGCCCCGTCAGGCTCTCAGCCGCGGGTGAGGACCCAGCCGCGGTGGAAAGGTCAGCTGCGGGCGAAGAGCAGGTCGTGCACGACATGGCCCTTGTCCAGGCCCTGCCCCTCGAACCGGGTCAGCGGACGGAACGCGGGCCGCGATGCGTAGCCGTCGTCCGCCGTGTTCTCGAACAGGGGGTGCGCGGTGAGCACCTCGAGCATCTGCTCGGCGTACGGCTCCCAGTCGGTCGCGCAGTGGAGCACGGCGCCCGGCTTCAGCCGCTGCGCCGCCAGGTCGAGGAACTCCGGCTGGATCAGCCGCCGCTTGTGGTGGCGCTTCTTGGGCCACGGGTCGGGGAAGTACACCCGCAGCCCGTCGAGTGCGTCCGGCGGCAGCATCTCGCGCAGCAGGATGATCGCGTCACCGTTGGCCACCCGGATGTTGGACAGTCCGTTCCGGTCCGCGAGACCGAGCAGGTTGCCCTGGCCGGGGGTGTGCACATCGACGGCGAGTATGCCGGTGCCCGGGTCGTCGGCCGCCATCTGCGCGGTGGCCTCGCCCATCCCGAAGCCGATCTCGAGCACGACCGGAAGCCCGTCGAACAGCTCGGGCAGGTCGAGGACCGACTGCCCGTCGATGTCCAGGCCCCACTTCGGCCAGAGCCGCTGCAGCGCGTCCTCCTGGCCGGGCGTGACACGGCTGCGGCGCGGCTGGAAGCTGCGGATCCGGCGCTCGTGGTGCGACCCGGCCGGGTCGGCGGCGGGTCCGCCGGGGAAGCGCGGCTCCTGACGCAGCCTGCGCTGCCGCTCGAAGGCTGCGGCGCGCAGATCGTGGGCCTCGTCGGTCTCGGGGGCGGGGTTCAAGGACTCAGACACAATGCCCCGATTCTACGGCGGGCGGCTTCCACCCCGTTCCCTGTGCGCGGAGCAGTGCCCTGCGTGCCACCTCCCGCCCGATGGGCAGCGAGGCCGTCGCGGCGGGCGACGGGGCGTTCAGCACGTGCACGGTGTGCGGGGCCTCGCGGATCAGGAAGTCGTCCACCAGCGTGCCGTCGCGCAATACCGCCTGGGCCCTGACACCGGACGGGGCGGGGCGCAGGTCGTCCTCCGTGACCTCGGGCAGCAGCCGTCGGACGGCCGCGGTGAATGCGCTCCTCGACAGCGAACGGTGCACCTCGCCCGCCCCGTACCGCCAGTGTCTGCGTGCGATCTGCCATGAGCCCGGCCAGGTCAGCGTGGACGCGAGCTCACGCGGGCGTACGACCGGCCAGCCGTACCCCTCGCGGGCCAGCGCGGGCACCGCGTTCGGCCCGACGTGGACGCCGCCGTCATGGCCCCGGGTCAGGTGCACCCCGAGGAACGGGAATGCCGGATCCGGCACCGGGTAGACCAGCCCGCGCACCAGCTCCGGCCTGGCCAGCTCGTAGTACTCCCCACGGAAGGGCACGATCCGCACGCCCGGCTCGTCGCCCGCGAGCCGGGCCACCCGGTCGCAGTGCAGCCCCGCGCAGTTGACCAGGACCCGGGCCCGCACGACGCGGCCGTCCGCCGTCCGCACCGCCACACCCCACGGGCGGCGGTCGATTGCCGTGACCTCCGCCCCGAACCTGATCAGCCCGCCCGCGCCGCGTACCTCGGCCGCGAACCGCTCGGCAACCGCCTTGAAGTCGCACACACCGGTCGTCCCGACCCGGATCGCCGCGAGCCCGCGCACCTGCGGCTCGTACTCCGCGATCCCCGCAGGCCCCAGCTCCCGCACCGGCAGCCCGTGCTCCCGGCCGCGCTGCACCAGGGCGTGCAGCCGGGTCAGCTCGGACCGCTCGGTCGCGACGATCAGCTTGCCGGTCACCGCGTGCGGAATGCCGTGCTCCGCGCAGAAGTCGACCATCTCGGCGGCGCCGCGCACCGCATAGCGGGCCTTCAGCGAACCGGGGCGGTAGTAGATGCCACTGTGGATCACCCCGCTGTTGCGCCCCGTCTGGTGGCGCGCCGGGCCCCACTCCTTCTCCAGTACCGTCACCCGCGTGCCCGGAGCGGTCCGCGTGAGGGCGTACGCCGTCGACAGGCCGACGATCCCGCCGCCGATCACCAGCACATCGCAGTCGTACGCCGCGTGAGTCATCATCACGCCACCTCCCACCCCGATAGTGCACTGACCCACTGACATCGCACTTAAACCAGCGGAGGCCAGCGTGGCGCCCGGAATTCCGCCCCCGGATGCCTGCGCGTCGCCCGGAGGACTTCGCGCGGGCATCCGAGAGGGTGCGGGCGCCCCCGGGGAGGTTGCTACGCCGGCGCCACCAGCAGCGGCCGTGCCCGCTCGCGCAGCTCGGCGACGCGTGGCTCGTCCCCGTACGGTTCGAGGCGGTGCAGCAGGTCCCGTACGTATTCCGTGGTCCGCGCCGACGAGATGCGGCCGGCCACCTCGACCGCCCGGGTGCCCGCCGCGCAGGCCGCGTCCAGGTTGCCGGACTCCAGCTCGGCGACGGCCGAGACCACCAGCCGCAGCCCGTGCGAGCGCACGAACTCCTCGGTCGGCCGGGACAGCGCCTGTTCGGTGAAGTGCCGCACCTGCCGCGGGGCCTTCAGATCGCGGTAGCACTCGGCGGCGTCGGCGGCGAACCTGTCGTACGAGTAGAAGCCCAGCCACGACGGGTCCGCGTCGCCGCCCCGGGAACGCTCCAGCCAGCTCTCGGCGGCCTTCAGCGCGGCCCCCGCGGCCGGGGCGTCGCCCGCCTTCGCATGGGCCCGCGCCTCCACCAGCCGGAAGAAACTCATGGTGCGGGCGGTGGCGAGCCCGCGGTTGCGTTCGACGGCCGCCTGCGCGAGGTCGACCCCCTCGTCGGCGAAGCCGCGGTAGGTCGCCTGCAGCGACATCGACGCGAGGACATAGCCGCCGAGCGGCACATCGGCCGCGGCCCGCGCGAGCCGCAGCGCCTGGATGTAGTACCGCTGGGCAGCCTCCTGCTGCCCGGTGTCGAACGCCATCCACCCGGCGAGTCTGGTCAGCTCGGCGGCGGCGCCGAAGAGTGCCCGGCCCACCTCGTCGCTGTACGAGCCGAGGAGCAGCGGCGCCGCGTCCACCCGTAAACACTCCGGGACCATGGAGGAGCGCCAGTCGCCGCCGCCGTACTTGGAGTCCCAGCGGCGCGCGTCCTGGGCCGCCTCGCGGAGTTTGGTCACATCGCTGTGGCCGACGCGCAGCGGCGAGATGTCGTTCACGGAGTCCGGTCCCGGCTGTACGGGAATGCCGGGCGCACCGCCCGGCGCACCCGGCGGTGGCGGTGCACCGTGCGCGCCCTGTGTGCCGAGGACCGCCGCCTCGGCCGCCGACGAGTCACGTGCCACCGACGGGTCGGCGGGGGTTATCAGCCAGCGGGACGCGGGCGTCGCGTACGCGCTCACCGAGAACGAGCCCGCCAGCGACTGCCAGATCCCGCCGCTGCCCGCCCGGCGCCCGGCCAGATCCAGCCGGTACAGCTCGGTCGCCGAACGCACCGCCTCGCCCACGTCGCGCGGGAAGGCCAGACCGACCTCCGGCGCCGGATCGGCGTCCGCGAGCCCGATCTCGTGCAGCGGGACCGGCCGGCCGAGCTTGGCGCCGATCGCCGCGGCGATGAGATGGGGCGCGGCACCCTGCGGCACCATGCCCTTCGAGACCCATCTCGCCACCGAGGTCTTGTCGTAGCGAAGTGTCAGCCCGCGCTGCGCCCCGAGGTCGTTGACCCGCCGGGCGAGCCCGGCGTTGCTGATTCCCGCGAGGGCGAGAACGGTTCCGAGCTTCTCGTTCGGCCCGCGTTGCTCCCTGGACATGCGCCACCCCTCGACACACAGACGGCAGCCGCGTCACCGAGGAGGCGCGCGGCATTCGTACCGTGTTCTCCCCAGGGACGGGCCCCGGCACTCAGGCCGCACACGCATGTGGCCGAGCCCCGAGGAATATGCCTCCTGCCGAGAACCTCAGTAAACCCAGCGTAGTTCGTCGCATCCCTACCGTTAAGGGGCAGACGTCCGTATGGCGGGATTGTTGTCCGTGCGGACGGTGGGCGGACGATCGGCGTACGGGGGGTCGGTCCCGCCGCGACGATCCGGTCGCCCTGCCGGACCCGCCCGGACGCCGCTCCGGACCCCGCCGGGCGAGCCCCTACGTGCTCCTGTCGTGTGGCCGTGCGCCCGGCCGTGCGCTCTGGCCCGGCCGGCGGGGGAGCGCTTCCATGGGTGCTGCGTGGGTCGGCCCACTGCACTGGACTCAGTGGGCTGCGGGGCACTGCCGCCTCATTCCCCGCAGGCGGCGGACCGGTCCGGGAGGCGAACCACGTCTCCCGGACTGTGCGTTCGGCGGGCCGCCGGAGCGGACCGGGGCCGGCGTGAGGACGTGCGGGGAGCCGGTACGGGGGGCGGCAGGGGGTCGTCGCGGAGCCGGTCGGGGGGCGGCAGGGGGTCGTCGCGGAGCCGGTCGGGGGGCCTCGTATCAAAGCGGGATGGAACGGGACATCATGCGTGCGGGGAATCGGTTCCGGCGCTTGCCGTGCTCTTCGAGAATGGCCGAATGACGTCGGTCCGTGATGGTTGGGCCGGGCGATTCGCGGACACCCGGCGGACTGCCGGCCCGCGGTCGACGGGCGGTTCGGGAGGCGTCCGGATTTCGGCCGGTACGACCCGGGGCAACGGGGAAAGCGACAAGCGGAACCTGTAAGTCCGTTGTGGCGTACCGCAGTACGCGGAGATCGGGCGTCCCCGGCCCGCCCTCCGGCTTTTGCCAGGGGCGCATGCGCTTCCGACGTGCGCCCTCCGTAGCCACTCCTGCGCGCCGTTGTCGTGGCAGCATGTTCCGCAACGGCGCTGCATGTTCTCGCAGTTTTCCCGGTGCGAACCAGGTGCGCCGTTTTTGTCCACAGCCTGTGGAGGCGGCGATGCGTTGGTTGGTGGGGTGGAGCAGTATCGCCGCGAGCTTCGGCACGGTCGGCGCGGTCGGCGCAGCCGACGAGGGACGCACGGTGCACCCTGTGGGCTCCCAACTCCTGTGGGGCGATCCGGATCCGCTCTGGGCGGTCGGCGACTGGCGCCCCGACGAGATCCGGATCGCCTCGATCGAGACCGCCGAAGGCGCACCCACCGCCCGCCTCGCGGTCCTCGGCTGCTGCAGCGCCACCGACGAGCAGCTCCGGCTCGGCCTCCTCGCCGCCCGCGGCGGCGCCCTGCGCCATCTCACCGCCTGGCCGGGCAGCTACACGGCCGTCGTCCGGATCGGCCGGAGGATCACCGTCGTCGGGGACCTCGCCGGAGCCCGCCCGGTCTTCTACACGCCCTGGGCGAGCGGTACGGCGTACGCGACCGCCGCACTCCCGCTCGCCGACCTCATCGAGGCACAGCTGGACATCGGCCACCTGGCCGCACTGCTCGCCTGCCCCGAGACGCCGGAGGCGCTGCGCGACGGCACTCCGTACGTGGGCGTGAAGCGCATCCCACCGGGGCACGCGCTCATCCTCCGCGAGGGCTCCCGCGAGATCACCGGGTACGAGCCGGTCGCCTCCCTCGCCGTCGCCGCCGCCCAGCTCGACCCGGTGAGCGCCGTGGACGGGGTGCGCGACGCGCTGCTCGAAGCGGTACGCGCCAGGCTCATGGCCCCCCGCCACGCGCCCGAGACCCTGCCGCCCGACCCCGGACCGGTCCCCGGCATGGGGCCCGCCGAACGCCGCGCCGCCCGCGGCGCGCCCGTCCCCGGCATCGGCGCCGACCTCTCCGGAGGCAGCGCCTCCGCCACCCTCGCCCTGCTCGCCGCGGGCCTGCCCGGACTGCCCGGCACCCTCCTCGGCCACGGCACGGGCGCGGGCGAGCGGCTGCTCGCCGTCACCTTCAACGACCTCACCACCCGCGACCACGAGGACGAACTCGAACGCGCCGCGGTCATCGCCGCCAACCCGCGGCTGCACCACGTCGTCGTCGCCGCGGGCGAGGAGGCGCTGCCCTACGCCGACCTGGGCAGCGGCCCGCTCACCGACGAACCGGCCCCGTCCCTCGTCGTCGCCGAACGCCACCGCAGACGCCTCGCCGCGGGCAGCGCCGACCACTTCGTCGGCGACGGCGCCCGGCAGGTCCTCGACGCCCACCCGGCCCGCCTCGCCGACCTCCTGATGGACCGCCGCCGACGGCACCTGCTGCGCCCGGTCGCCGCCCTCGCCAGAGCCGAACGACCGTCCGCACACTCGCTGTTCGTGCCGCTGACCGTCTACCGCGCGGCCCGCCGCCTGGCCCGTACGTCATACCGGACGGGTCTCGAAACGGCAGCCGACCGGCTCCCGGACGCCAACCGCCGCACGCCCGACCTCGACACCCCCGCCGACGCCTCGCTCGCCGCGCTCACCTGGTCGCGGCCGGGGCCCGCCGCCCGCTGGCTGACCGGGGAGGCGCTCGCGGAAGTGTCGGTGCGCCTCCAGGAGGCGGCGATCCGCCCCACTTCGGTCCAGCGTCCCGGCGAGGCCCGCGCCCGCGCCGCGCTCGCCCGGCACGCCGCCGACCACCGGATCCTGGAACAGGCCGCCGAGATCCGCAGCCAGCGGCTGCACGCCCCGTTCCTCGACAACCAGGTGGTACGCGCCGCCCGCGCCCTGCCCGAATCGCTCCGCGTCCAGCCGGGCGCCCGCGCCGCCGTCCTGCGCCGCGTTCTCGCGGGCGCGGGCATCCACGAACTGCCGCCGGGCTGGGGCACCCCCTCCCAGGTGACCTCGACCGCGGTCAGCCGCACCGGTCTGCGCACCGCGCTCCCCGACCTGATCGCACTCTTCGACGCACCGCTGCTCGCCGACGCAGGCCTGATCGAGGCCCGGGTCGTGCGGAAGGCCCTGCGCGCGGCCTCCGAGGGCGAACCGCTGCCCCTGGACGGCCTCGCCGACCTGGCCGCCACGGAGCTCTGGCTCCGCCGTCTCGTCTCCCGCCGCGGCACCTGCTGGACGGGCACGGCGGCGCCCCGCCGGCGCGCGGTGGCGGGCGGAGTGGTCCCGGCCCGCCGCACCCTGCAACGCTGACCGCCACCCGATACCCGACGCCGCTCCCGGCCGCCGGAATCCCGGTGTATGCATGCGGTCCCGCTCATGCGGTCCCGGTCACGCAGGGCGCGAGCGCAGCCCCTCCAGCAGGATGTCCAGCAGTCGGGCCGAAGCGGCAGCCTGCTGAGCCGCATCCGGCAGGACGGGCGCCGCCGTCGCGATGACCAGCAGCACGTCCGCCACCGTCACATCACGCCGCAGCTCACCCGCCGCCCGCGCACGGTCGACCAGCCGGCCCACAACCTCCAGCAGCTCGGCCGTGCCCATGCCCTCGTCCGAGAGCCCGTCGTCGTCGGCCGGGTGCCGGCCGACGACCCGGAGGTCGGCCTGCCCCGCCCCCTGCCGCTGAAGAGGAACCCGCGCCTCATCCAGGACATCCAGGATGTCCCGGACATCGCCGGAGCCCGCAGCCGAGGCCGCGCCCACGCCCTGCGCAACTCCCGTGTCCCCGACCACCGTCGAGTCGTCGACATCGACCCCGACCCGCAGCACCTGCGGCGGCAGCAGCCGCCCAGCGCCCGAGGCCACGGAGGTCTGCAGGAAGCGCGAGAGCGCCGACCACGGCTCGTCCTCCTGCCCCAGCGCGGTCCGCGCCTGGTCGGTCAGCCGGGAGGTCTCCTCCTCGGCTATCCGGCGCACCAGCACGTCCTTGCTCGGGAAACGCCGGTACACCGTGCCGACCCCGACCCGGGCACGGCGTGCCACGTCCTCCATCGGAGCCCCGTACCCCAGCTCGCCGAACACCTCGCGTGCGGCCCGCAGTACATGCTCCAGATTCCGCTGCGCGTCCACGCGCAGCGGCGCCGAGCGGCCGGCGGTGGAACTGGAGCCGACAGTCGCTCCCGCCGTGCTCACCGTACCGATTGTGCCGATTTGTTCGTTTCTGTCGGACGAGACAGCAGCAGTCTGCCCATGCGAATCCTGACTGTGCATAACTTTCCCCCGGTTATGACGTCTCCCCCCGGAGACTTCCCGCCGTGTCGGTCGGATAGTGGATCATCATCCCAGCCCGACACCCCGACTGCGTACGAACATAGTTGAGCCCGGGTCAATTCAGAAGAGGGCAGTTCCGCACGGTAGGCCCCCGATCGGAGCAAGGACCGGTTGATTCCTGATTCCGCCCCTCTCCGCCACCCCCACTGCAACGTCTGACCTGCGCAGCTTCCGTATTGCCCCGGTGGCCGGCCCCAGCGGCCCATCCAGAACCTTCGGTCACACAATTTGCCGGGGCTGTGGACAAATACCTGAGCACGTTGCGTCATGGGGAGGTGATGGCTTCAGATTCCCGGGGGACACCCCCCGGCCCGCCGCCGGGTGTGCGCATCCTCGTCATCGGCGGCGGCTACGTCGGGATGTACACAGCGCTGCGTCTCCAGCGGAAGCTGAAGCAGAGACTCAAGTCCGGCGAGGCCGAGATCGTCGTCGTCACGCCCGAGCCCTACATGACGTATCAGCCGTTCCTGCCCGAGGCGGCCGCAGGCTCGATCTCGCCGCGCCATGTCGTCGTACCGCTCCGCCGCGTGCTGGCGCAGTGCACGATCGTCATCGGCGAGGCGCAGCGCGTCGACCACGCCAAGCGCACCGCGACCGTCACCACGCTCGCCACCGGCGAGGACGGCACCGGCGCCCTGGAGATCCCGTACGACGAGATTGTCATCGCACCCGGCTCCGTCTCGCGCACCCTCCCGATCCCCGGCCTCGCCGACCACGGCATCGGTTTCAAGACCATCGAGGAGGCCATCGGCCTGCGCAACCACGTCATCGAGCAAATGGACATCGCCTCCGCCACCCGCGACCCGGCCATCCGCGACGCCGCCCTCACCTTCGTCTTCGTCGGCGGCGGCTACGCGGGCGTGGAGGCGCTCGCCGAACTCGAGGACATGGCCCGCTACACCTCGCGGTACTACCACAACATCAAGGCCGAGGACCTGAAATGGATCCTCGTCGAGGCGTCCGACCGGATCCTGCCGGAGGTCGGCGACGTGATGAGCAAGTACGCCGTACGGGAGCTGCGCGGCCGCAATATAGACGTACGCCTCGGCACCCGGCTGGACTCCTGCGAGGACCGGGTCGCAGTCCTCAGCGACGGCTCCCGCTTCCCGACCCGCACGCTCGTGTGGACCGCAGGCGTCAAGCCCGCCCCGATCCTCGCCGCCACCGATCTGCCCCTCACCGAACGCGGCAGGCTCCGCTGCACCGCGCAGCTCGCCGTCGAGGGCGCCGAACACGCCTGGGCCGCCGGGGACGCCGCGGCCGTTCCCGATCTGACGGCCGGTGAAGCGGGCACGGAGACCGCGCCCAACGCCCAGCACGCGGTGCGCCAGGCCAAGGTCCTCGCCGAGAACATCCTCGCGGCGATCAGCGGCGAACCGCTCAAGGAGTACCGGCACAGCTACGCGGGCTCCGTCGCCTCGCTCGGCCTCCACAAGGGCGTCGCCCATATCTACGGACGCAAACTCAAGGGCTGTCCGGCCTGGCTGATGCACCGTACGTACCACCTGAGCAGGGTCCCGACCTTCAACCGGAAGGCCCGCGTCCTTGCCGAATGGACCCTCGCCGGACTCTTCAAACGCGAGATCGTCTCCCTCGGCTCGCTGGAACACCCGCGCGCCGAATTCGAACTCGCCGCCGGGGGCAGACGCACCGGGGACGACGGTCCGCCCAAGCAGGATGGCTGACTGTCAGTACGGTCCGTCACACTGGACGTGTGACCATAGGTTGGTCCACACCTGCACAGAGTGACCCGGCCGACCGTGACCAACAGTGACCAGTACGACGAGGCCCGGCTGCGCCTCACCGGGGGTCCGGCCCCCGGTGCCCCTGACCCCGGCGGAAGAGAGCCGGTAGCAGAGCCGGCAGAGGAAGCAGCCCGCCCGAGCGGACCAGACCGACACACGAGGCCAGAATTTCCGTGAACTTCACGCGTTGGAGCGCCCGCCTACCGGGAACGCAGCGTCGCGCCGCCGCCCGGGACGACCGCAGTTCGGTGCCCGCGGCCCGCGGCGAGTACGCCGGGGCCGGGCCAGGGTCCGCCGCACCGGACGGAAACACCCCCAAGGCCTTCGGAGAGGTCTCCGGACCGGTCTCCGAACCGGCCCCCGGACCCGCGCTGGAGGATCTCCCGGCCCGCGAGCTCCTCGGCCGGCTGCCCGCCCCGGTCGCCCTGGTGTACGGCCCCGACCACCGCATCGCGTACGTCAACGACGCCTACGCCACAGCCTTCGGTCCCCGCCCCGCCGGCGCCACGGCGGCCGACGCGATGCCGGAGCTCGACGAGCTCAGCCTGCTGCCCCTCATGGACCAGGTCCTGCGCAGCGGCACGCCGCGTACGGTCAAGTCCCGCAAGGTCCGCAACGGCAGCTCGTACACCGTGACCTGCACCCCGGTCGCCACGCCCGCCGCCCACGGCAAGAAGGGCGGCAGCGGTAGCGGCAAGGGGAGCGAGGGCGGTGTTCTCGTCTACGCAACCGACGTCACCGACCACGCCGAAGCGGCCGAGCGCCTCCGCACCAGCGAGCGCCGCCACCGCGAGACAGCCGTCACCCTCCAGCGCTCCCTGCTCCCGCAGGAGCTGGAGCACCCCGACGACCTGCGGGTCGCCGCCACCTACCAGCCGGGCGGCACGGACGCGGCGGTCGGCGGCGACTGGTACGACGTCATCACCCTCGGCGCGGGCCGCACCGCGCTCGTCATCGGGGACGTGATGGGCCGCGGGGTGCGTGCCGCCGCGGTGATGGGCCAGCTCCGCACCGCCGTCCGCGCCTACGCCCGCCTCGACCTCCCGCCGCACGAGGTGCTGCAGTTGCTCGACGGTCTCGCCGCCGAGATCGACGCCAGCCAGATCGCCACCTGCGCCTACGCGGTCCACGATCCGAACGAGGGCCGGCTCGTCTACGCCTCCGCCGGCCACCTCCCGATCCTCGTACGCGACGAGGACGGTTCGGTGCGCCGCGCCGAGGACCCGACCGGACCGCCGCTCGGCACCGGGGGCTGGATCCACACGTCGGGCACGATCGCGCTGCCGCCCGGCTCCACCGCCGTCCTCTACACGGACGGTCTCGTGGAACGCCGCAGCGAGGACATCGACGAGGGGGTCGCGGCCCTGGAGCGCGCCCTCTCCGGTGCCAAGGGATCACCGCAGGTGGTCTGCGACCGTCTCATCCGCTCCCTCGGGGTCACCGCCGAACACGACGACGACGTGGCGGTGCTGGTGGTCCAGCACCCGGCCCGCACAGGGGCGAACGCAGAGCTGTTCCACAACGCCTCGCTCGATCTCCTCGGCGGCATCGAAGCGGCCCCGCGCGCCCGCGCCTTCGCCACCGGCGTCCTGACGTCGTGGCGGTTCCCGGTGGAACTGTGCGACCTGGGCGTCCTCGCCGCCAGCGAACTGGTGGCGAACTCCCTCCAGCACGGCACCCCGCCGATGCGCCTGGGCCTGCGCCGCACCGACCGCCGCCTGATCATCGAGGTGACCGACGGCGACGACCACCTGCCGCGTCGCCGCCGCGCCGAGCCGGTGGACGAAGCGGGCCGCGGCATCTCCATCGTCGCGACGATCGCCTCGTCCTGGGGCAGCCGCCGCACACCCGGCGGCGGCAAAGCGGTCTGGTGCGAGTTCGCGCTGCCTCAGTGAGCGGCAGCAGGAGCCGCGGCTGAAACCGCAGGAGCCGCAACGGGGGCGGTCGCCGGCTCGGCCGTCGCTGTGGCTGCCGCTTCGGCGTCCGGCACCGACGCGGCCACCACCCGCGACGGCACCACCGCGAGCGAAGGCTGATCCTGTACGGGGGTGAGCAGGCGCCCCAGCCGCAGTGCGATCACCGTGATGCCCAGCGAGAACAGCACGAACGTCACGATGTACGGCCCGTGCAGCGAGGCTCCCATCGGCCCGCCCACGGCCGGACCGACCGCCAGCGCGAGCTGCTTGACCAGGGCGAAGGCCGAGTTGTACTGACCGACCATCGACTCTGGCGCCAGATCGGCGACCAGCGGCGCGACCGTCGGCGAGAGCATCGACTCACCGAGTCCGAACAGGGCGTACGTGGAGATCATCGCGGCCGTCGCCATGGTCTGGCTGCCGTGCCCGAGCCCCGCGTACCCCGCCACGATCCAGGCGAGCGCCCAGATCAGCCCGACCGCGGCAATGACCCGGCTGCGCTTGCGGCGCTCCACCAGCCGCAGCACGACGAATTGCGCCACGACGATGACCGCGGTGTTGGCGGCCAGCGCGATGCCCAGCGTCGACGGCTCGATCCCGGCAGCCTCGGTGCCGTACGCCGCAAGACCGGACTCGAACTGTCCGTAGCAGGCGAAGAACAGCACGAAGCCCAGTACACACAGCTGCACCATCGCCCGGTGGGAGAGCAGCATCCGCAACCCGCCCTTCGCGGCGGACCCGTCGGTGGGCCTGGCGTCCGCGAACGCGGGGGAGCGAGGCATCCGCACCGTCACCGCGACGACGCCGAGCACGATGAACATCGCCGCCTCGATCAGGAACAGCAGCGTGAAGGTCTCCGGCCGGCTCGTGTCGACGATCTGCCCGCCGACCAGACCACCGATGCCGAGCCCCAGGTTCTGCAGGAAGAACTGCATCGCGAAGGCGCGCGTACGGGTGGCGGCGCCGGAGCACTGGACGAGCATCGTGGCGAGCGCCGGCGACATGACGGCCGTGCCCGCACCGAGGACGGCGGCCGACAGCACGGCGGTCGACACGTTCGACGAAAGTCCGAGGGCCGCGGCGCCCACGGACGCCACCACGGCGGCGACGATCAGTACCGGCATCGGACCGCGCCGGTCGATGGCCCGCCCGGTGAACGGCAGGACTGCCAGCGCCGCCATGGCGAAGACGGCCAGCACGACTCCCGCCGTACCGGCGCCCAGACCCCGCACCTGTGCCACATAGACGTACAGATACGGAACGGTGAACCCCACGCCGAACGCGCTCAGCGCGCTCCCCAGCTGGATCCGCCGCAGCGCTGCGCCCATTTCCCTGGTCACACTCACCTACCTCAAGCTCACGAAGGACTCACGTCCAAAGACTTCAACAGTAAAGTTAGAACTTCAACAGTACAGAACGAAGGACTTCGACGCCAATGGAAGGCGTGCCATACTGCCCGCCATGTCTGACACCACCGAGCCCTCCGGCCTCCAGGAGCCGAGCCTCGACGAACAGATCGCCGCCTATCAGCGCGAGTTCCGCGACCTGGATCCCCAGGTCGAGCAGGTCGTCTCGGCCCTCGGCCGGCTGAATCGCCGGATGAACGTCGGGTACGGACGCCACCTGGCCGACCTCGGCATCAGCAACGCCGAGTGGGAGGTCCTCAAGACTCTTGTCGTGGCGGGCTCCCCCTACCGGCTGGGCCCGGGGGAGCTGGCCAAGCGCCTCGGTCTCACCCCGGCGGCGATGACCCACCGCATCGACCGCATGGCGAACGAGGGTCTGGTCACGCGGGACAGGGACGAGAACAACCGCGTACGCGTCATCGTCGAACTGACCGATGAGGGGCGTACGAAGTGGCTGGAGGCGATGCGCATGGCATCCGCCTTCGAGGAGGACCTGCTCCAGGACCTCTCGGGCGAGGAGCGCGGAGCCCTCGGCGGGATGCTGATCCGCCTCCTGCGCAGGGTCGAGCACACCCAGCCGGACGCCGGCGGCCGCCTCACGGACCTGGACTGACCCGCACCGGACGGGGACACGCAGGGCAGGGGAGACGCAGGGCAGGGGACACGCCGGAAAACGGCTTGACCTGGCGGAGTTGACACGCCCCCACCCGATCCGTAAGGTTCTTCGAGTTGTCATGGGGCCGGAACGGTTTTGCGACAACCGATCCCGCCGCGAATGCGGCAACTCAAACTCAGCACGATCTCCCACTCGGGACGATTTCGGCATGCCGGAATTCATTTCGAAGGCTCGATTACGAGCCGCCGGGAAAATCCGCTAGAGTTTGGACGTCGGAACGGCCCAACAGCCGGGAAGACAAACCCCGCTGACTGGGAGTCGGGCCCGAAAGGATCTGATAGAGTCGGACTCGCCGGAAAGGGAAACGCGAAAGCGAAGAACTGGAAAGCGCAGTAACAAATCTTCTGCTTCGCAGA